>JBHPHB010000040.1:0-18706 GCA_042569985.1 Spirochaetota bacterium
ATAATATGAGTAAACAATTTTCACTTTCCACCTCGCAGGATATAATTTCTTTATCTATTAAGATTCCCCGTTATCTTTTCCCTTACCAAATAAAGACATCAGCTTAGATGTTATTTTCTTCCAATAGTGCTTTATAACAAATAGACTTGTCAAAATACCTGCTATGACTATTTGGATAATGTAACTGCCAGTGGCAGGGTCAAGATAGGCAAAGGCACTTACGGGGACAAAGATTGTTAAAAGAATAAAATAGATAAAAACCATTGATTTATTCATTATTTTTCAGCTCCTAAAAGTTTATAATATAATTTCTGTCGAATATCGAACTATATTTTTCATATATAATATAAGACCAAATACTAAAATGGTAGATTTAATGTCAAGTTTTTTATCTTTCGCCATAGTTCACATCAATCCATTTCCTGTAATCACCGCTCCTGATATTCTCAATCCAATCTGAATTATCAAGATACCACTTTATGGTTTTATCCAGTCCTTTATCAAAATCAACACTTTGACTCCATTTCAATTCACTTTTTATCTTTTCACAATTAATTGCATATCTTCTGTCGTGTCCCGGCCTGTCATTGACATATTTAATAAGTTTTTTATAGTAACCGCTGTCTTTATCCATATACATGGCCATTTTTTCGCAGAGAACATTGACCAGTTTAATGTTTTCCCATTCATTCTCCCCGCCAATATTATATGTTTCTCCGGTTTTCCCGTTTTTCATAATTTTCCAGACGGCACTGTTATGGTCATCAACATAAAGCCAGTCGCGTATATTCTTGCCGTCACCATAAACGGGCAGTTCTTTTTCATTCTTCATATTTAATATCATAAGAGGAATGAGCTTCTCTGGAAATTGAAAGGGCCCGTAATTATTGGAACAATTTGAAAGTGTTACGGGCAGGTTATATGTATGGTAATATGCCATAACTAAATGGTCGGAGGATGCCTTTGACGCGGAATAGGGACTCCTGGGATCATAGGGCGTTTCCTCTGAAAAATAACCTTCATCTCCAAGTGAACCATATACCTCGTCGGTACTGATATGGTGGAAAAGAACATCATCCCCATCTTTCCAAAAATCTCTTGCTGCTTCAAGCAGGTTAAAAGTCCCCAGGATATTTGTTTGTACAAAATCTTTGGGCCCAAATATTGACCTGTCAACATGTGACTCCGCGGCAAAATGAACAACCGTATCAATATCATATTCCTTAAAGAGGCTTTTAATTTTATCATGATCAACAATATCTGCCTTAATAAAAAAATATCTATCACCATCAAATTCCTTATGGATGTCTTCGAGGTTTTCCGGGTTTCCCGCATAGGTCAAAGAATCAACATTTATAATCTTCCCCTTAAAATCTTTATTGTTAAACATATACCTTATGAAATTTGATCCAATAAACCCGGCTCCCCCGGTTACCAGTATATTATTAAGTTTTCTCATTTAGAACATCCTTGTAAGATTACACTGCATATCACTTATTAAAATTTTTTAAATAATCATCCAGTGAATCTTCCCATTTTTTTAAATTAACATTAAGTTCTTTTTCAATCTTTTCTTTTGAGAGGTATGAATTTTTTGGCCGACTTGTCTTGACTATATAATTTTCTGTCTTAATCGGTAAAATATTAACATCCTTTTGCACTATGCCATATTGACGCGATAACCTGTATATCTCTTTTGCAAATAGGTGCCAGCTTGTTTTTCCCTCATTCGTAAAATTATATATGCCGTAATTTTCTGAGTCATCTTTTATGATTTTTAATATTACCTTTGCCACGTCCTTTGTAAAGGTGGGGCTCCCCCACTGATCATCAATCACTTTAAGCTCTTCTTTTTCTTTGAACAATCTCACCATGGTATGGACAAAGTTACTGCCTCCCTGTCCATAAAGCCAGGAAATTCTAATTATAAAATAATTGGCAATTGTGTTTTGAATATTTTTCTCACCTTCCAGTTTACTTTGACCATAAATGCTCAGGGGATTTGTTATATCAGTTTCAAAATAGGGACCTTCTTTTACTCCATCAAAAACATAGTCAGTTGAAATATGAATTAGTTTTGCCTTTATATGCTTTGCAATGCCGGCAATATTCATTACTCCCTGCGAATTAATATCAAAGGCTTTCTCTCGTTCTTCCTCTGCTTTATCAACGGCTGTATATGCGGAACAGTTTATAATCCACTTAATTTTTTTACCCTTTGCAAATGCTTCCAGTTGACTGTAATTGCATATATCAACTTCCATGTCTGAGGAGAAATAATCAACACCACTGTCTTTGAGAATTAACTCAACATCAGACCCCAGCATCCCCTTATTTCCTATTAACCAAATCATATATTTAGAATCTAATATTTAAATAAGCGCAGGCCCGGTTCTCTTTCACAATCATCATTAATCAATTTCCAGTATCTTCAGCAGGTATTCACCATATCCCGACTTCAATAGGGGTTTAGCAATTTCCCTCAGTTGTTTTTCGTCAATGTAGCCCATTTTATACGCTGTCTCTTCAATGCTTGCGATCTTAAGGCCCTGCCTGTCCTCAATTGTCTTAACAAACAATCCCGCATCCATCATGGAGGCATGGGTGCCCGTATCAAGCCAGGTATAACCCCTTCCCATTTTTAAGACATTTAATTTACCGGCCTTTAGGTAGTTGTTGTTAACGTCAGTTATTTCAATCTCCCCCCTCTTTGAAGGTTTTATGTTTTTTGCAATTTCAACAACACTGTTATCATAAAAATATAATCCTGCAACTGCATAATTGGATTTAGGTTTTTCCGGTTTCTCTTCAATTGAAATTGCTTTTCCTTTTTTATCAAACTCTACTACACCATATCTTTCAGGATCATGTACATAATAGCCAAAAACCGTGGCTCCATCTTTATTATTCACTGCCTTTTTTAAAAGTTCCGGAAGGCCATGGCCAAAAAATAAATTATCTCCCAGGATGAGGCAAACATTATCATCCCCGATAAATTCTTCACCCACGATAAATGCATCTGCAAGCCCCCTCGGTTCTTCCTGTATCGCATATTGTATTGACAGGCCAAGGTGTTCACCATTTCCAAGGAGTTTAGCGAAGCATTCTTTATCCTCGGGATTTGTTATAATAAGAATATCTTTTATCCCGGCAAACATGAGAGTTGACAGGGGATAATAGATCATGGGTTTATCATAAACCGGCAATAGTTGTTTACATATTGTTATTGTATTAGGATAGAGCCTGGTTCCTGCTCCACCGGCAAGTATTATTCCTTTCATATGGTAATCCTGATTGCTAAATATTTGTTAGTTAATAAATCCCTGTATTCAATATTAATGCAAATATTTTATATTCAGGAATTTTTTAAGATTTGAGGAAAAAACACACCGTGTCAAGATATTTTTCATACACTATTTTATAAAAGATATGACAAAGCAAATTCATCCCAAACAATTATATAATTAACAAAATATAATTGCAAATATTTATATAAACCTCAAATCTGGTTAAATTACAATCATTTTGTTAATAATAATCACTAATAATAAATTTGGAGAACTAAATGAAAATATCAGTAATTGGCACAGGCTATGTGGGACTTGTAACGGGGGCTTGTTTTGCAGATATGGGTAATGATGTTTGGTGTATTGATATCGATAAAGAAAAGATTGATAACCTGAAAAAAGGTATAATACCAATATACGAACCCGGATTGGAGGAACTGGTCAAAAGAAATTTCTCTCAGGGCAGGTTATCCTTTTCAACAGATTTAAAAGAGAGCCTTCATGATTCGCTATTTGTACTGATTGCTGTTGGTACTCCCCCCGATGAGGATGGTTCTGCCGATTTAAAGCATGTTATAAATGTTGCCCGGGAGATTGGTCAGCTAATGGATAACTACAAGGTAGTAATAAATAAGTCCACCGTTCCTATCGGTACATTTCAAAAGGTTCGTACGGCAATACAGGAAGAATTAGATAAAAGAAACAGAAATGATGTTGAGTTTGACGTGGTATCAAATCCTGAATTTTTAAAAGAGGGCAATGCCATAGAGGATTTTATGAAGCCCGACAGAATTGTGGTTGGCGTTGACAATGTTAGGACAGCAGAACTCCTGAAGGAACTCTATGACCCCTTTGTAAGAATCGGCCACCCCCTGTTGATAATGGATATTCCATCTGCTGAATTGACCAAGTATGCCTCCAATGCCATGCTTGCAACCAGGATAAGCTTTATGAATGAAATAGCCCGTCTCTGTGATGCCACAGGCGCTAATGTTGAAATGATTAGAAAAGGTATCGGAACTGACTCAAGAATTGGAAAGCCCTTCCTCTACGCGGGGCTTGGGTACGGAGGTTCCTGTTTCCCAAAGGACGTAAAGGCAATAATCAAAACTTTCAATGAATTTGACATTGAGTCTAAAATACTGGCAGCTGTTGATATAGTTAATGTTGAGCAGAGGCCTGTCTTCATAGATAAAATTCTCAAATACTATAAAAATGATGTGTCTAATAAAACTTTTTCCATATGGGGATTATCATTTAAGCCTCAAACTGATGATATACGTGAAGCACCGTCAATTGATATTATTTCAAGCTTAATTGAAAAAGGTGCAAAGGTAAGAGCTTACGATCCCGTTGCCATCGAAATATTTCAATCTCAAATGGGAAATAAAAATATTGAATATGTTGATAAAGAATATGAAGTTTTGGATAATACTGATGCCTTACTGCTATTAACAGAATGGCACCAATTCAGAAGACCGGACTTTGAAGAAATGAAAAAGAGAATGAACAAGCATGTAATCTTTGATGGCAGAAACCAGTATGACCCGGATAGAATGAAAGAACGCGGTTTTGAATACTTCAGTATTGGGAGGCCATAATGCATCTGACAAAAAGGGTTCTGGTAACAGGGGGAGCAGGATTTATCGGTTCCCATCTCTGCGAACTCCTGATAAAAAATAAATTTGATGTCATATGCATTGATAATTTTTTCACAGGATCAAAAAACAATATTTATCATTTACTGGACTATAAAAATTTTGAAGTTATACGCCACGATATAGTAAATCCCATTTTTCTGGAGGTTGATGAAATATACAACCTTGCCTGCCCGGCCTCTCCGGTTCATTATCAGTCTAACCCGGTGAAAACAATAAAAACAAGTGTCATGGGCGCAATAAATATGCTGGGAATTGCCAAAAGGGTAAAGGCAAAAATCTTCCAGGCATCAACAAGTGAAGTTTACGGCGATCCTGCAGTCCATCCCCAGGATGAAAGTTATTGGGGTAATGTTAATCCAATAGGCATCCGATCCTGTTATGATGAAGGTAAGAGATGTGCTGAAACCCTGTTTTACGATTACCACCGTCAGAATAATGTAAATATCAGGGTCGTAAGAATATTTAATACATATGGTCCAAGGATGCATCCCAATGACGGCCGGGTTGTAAGTAATTTTATTGTCCAGGCCCTTAATGGGAATGATATTACCGTTTACGGTGACGGAAGCCAGACAAGGTCTTTTTGTTATGTTGATGATATGATTAAAGGATTTGATTCTCTCATGAATGCACCTGATGATATGGTTCAACCGGTTAACCTGGGCAATCCCGATGAATTTACAATATTAGAGCTTGCAGAAAAGGTGCTGAAACTTACAAAATCAAAATCAAAAGTCATTTATAAACCATTACCTGCCGATGACCCTATCAGAAGACAGCCCGATATTTCTCAGGCAAAGAATAAATTAAAATGGAGCCCCACGATCAGCATAGATGAGGGGCTTGTAAAAACCATAGACTATTTTGATAATTTACTCAGCTATGAAAAGTGATGATTACATATTAGTTGTTGGTGGAGCCGGATATATTGGCAGCCATATAAACAAGGAACTTTTCAAAAAAGGATATAATACTATAGTTTTTGATAACCTTGTCTACGGCCATAAAGAGCTGGTTAAGTGGGGAAACTTTGTCCAGGGCGATTTAAAAAATCTTGACCAAATTAAAAAAGTATTTGATTCATACTCAATATCTTCGGTAATGCACTTTGCTGCTTATGCATATGTCGGGGAATCTGTCAAAAACCCGGAAAAGTATTATACAAATAATGTTGTAAATACTTTAAACCTTCTCAATCTAATGAATGCCTGCAATATTAAGAACTTTATTTTTTCATCCTCCTGTGCCACCTATGGAACACCTGAGAAAATACCAATACCGGAGGATCACCCTCAAAATCCAATTAACCCCTACGGCAGGGGGAAGCTTATGGTTGAACAAATTCTGGATGATTATTCCCGTGCCTATAATATGAAGTATGTTTCTTTAAGATATTTTAATGCTGCAGGCGCAGACCCGGATATTGAAACCGGAGAATGGCACGATCCTGAAACCCATCTGATCCCCTTAATCCTTGATACTGCAATTGGGAAAAGAGATTCAATAAGTGTTTTCGGCACCGACTATAACACAAAGGACGGAACTTGCATAAGAGATTATATTCATGTCACTGACCTTGCACAGGCACATATTCTTGCCCTTGAACATCTAACAGGTGGTGGAAATTCCGAGATATTCAACCTGGGAAACGGAAATGGACACTCGGTTATGGAAGTAATTGAAACTGCTAAAAAGATAACGGGAAAACAAATCGATGTAATAAATACTGAACGCCGGGAAGGCGACCCCCCGGAACTCATCGGCAGCTCTATGAAAGCTAAAACAATGTTAGGCTGGAAACCAATACACGACAGCCTGGAAACTATAATTGAAACAGCATGGCAATGGCACAGGAAACTTTACTAAAAAAACAATTGTAAAAAAATCAGTGGTTTTATTATCATATATATAAATATTAATTAGTAACTACTTTACAGAATAACAACCATATTGATTATCTATGTTCCAAATTTATTATTACACCTTATAAGGATTAAAAATGAACGGTTTTGGCGGAGTACAAAAGAGCCTTGTCTTTAAATTGATAATAGCTAATGTTATAATATTTGCCCTTCAAATTTTTACCCGTGAGTATCAGATAGAGATTACCTATTACCTGGGCCTTGTACCAATATACGTCATTAAGAAAGGATTCCTCTGGCAATTTTTTACTTATATGTTTCTCCACGACCCAAATGGCTTCCTGCATATTTTTGTTAATATGTATGCACTATTAATTTTTGGTATACCAATTGAACAGACATGGGGAAGTAAAAAGTTTATGATATATTATTTCTTCACGGGAATTGGAGCGGGATTTACAATTTTCCTGCTCAATGTAGTTATGGGCGGAACCGGTTATATCTATCCCACAATTGGGGCTTCCGGTGCAGTTTTTGGATTACTCCTTGCATTTGGTGTATTATTCCCAAATGCCCAGATACTGTTATTTTTCGTCATACCAATAAGGGCAAAATATTTAGTAATCCTCTATGGCGGGTTTGAACTATATTCTCTAATTTCAGCAGGTGGGCAAAGCAATATATCTCATATTGGACACCTGGGAGGATTACTCTTCGGAATAATTTATTTCCTCATATTTAACAAGAGAACCATTACTTTTAAAACAAAAAGTTTTCAGGCGAAATTTACAGAGGAAATTTCCAGGAGAAAAACCCAGCCCAAAGAAGAGAAAGGTGATAACAGGGCATTCCTCCAGGGAATTCTTAAAAAAATAAAGGACTCCGGCAGTGAATCTCTAAACGACGACGAATTTCAAAACCTGGGATATTTAAAAATCATGTACGACGATGACGATGACCTGTGCGTTGAAGAGGATTTTGTCGACTCAGATGAATACTGTAACAATTGCTCAAATTATGAAGCATGTATGCTGCGTAGAATAAATAAAAATCTATAAGGGCACTTCTAAGAACTACGTTTTAAATATTGTTTATAAATATAAATTTATAAACAATTCTTTAAATACTCCTTATACTTGACAAACTGGGATAAAAATAGTTAATAGTACAATTAAAAATAATTATGATTCCTGTAAAAATTAAATTAGACCCGGAAGCAAAACTTCCCGAATATAAAAGCCCCGCTGCTTCGGGAGCAGATATCTACGCACTTGTTAAAGAGCCAATGGAAATTAATCCCGGCGAAACTGTTTTAGTACCAACGGGAATGTATATTGAAATTCCCGAAGGTTATGAAGCACAGATCAGGCCCAGGAGCGGCCTGGCACTGAAGCATGGCATCACCCTTCTCAATACACCGGGCACAATCGATTCAGATTACAGGGGCGAGATAAAGATTATAATGACAAATCTTGGGAAAGACCCCTTTACGGTAACAAAGGGTATGAGAATTGCACAGATGATATTTAATAAAATTTACAGGGGTCATTTCATTAATACTGATGAGCTTAACAGCAGTGAAAGAAATGACGGAGGATTTGGTCATTCGGGCATATGAAAAAACAGGATGAAAATAAAGTTAAAATAATACCTCTTGGCGGGTTGGGTTCCATTGGAAAGAATATTACACTATTCGAATACAATGATGATATAATAGTTGTTGATTGCGGAATTGCTTTCCCCAATGATGAAATGCCGGGCATCGATTTTGTCATTCCCGATTTTTCATACTTACTGGAAAATATTGACAAAATAAAAGCCCTGGTAATAACCCACGGACACGAGGATCATATCGGAGCTGTTTCATATCTTTTAAAAGAAATTACAGTGCCAATTTATGCGACAAGGTTCACCATCGGTTTAATCCAGAGCCGCCTCATTGAAAAACCCCCAAAGGAAGAGCCCACTTTTCATGAGATAAAACCAAGAGATATTGTTGATGTAGGTAATTTTAAAATTGAATTTATAGGGGTTAACCATTCAATTGTAGACGGAGTGGCGCTGGCAATATCAACAGAAATTGGCACTATTATACACTCCGGTGACTTTAAAATTGACTTTTCACCTGTCAGTGGAGAGGTTACCGATATATTCCGCTTTGCCGAATATGGAGAAAAAGGTGTACTGCTCCTCATGTCGGACAGTACCAATGCAGAAAAAGAGGGATTTACCAAGTCAGAATCAATACTTGTTGATAAACTGGTAGATATATTTTCATCATCAAAGGGCAGGATCATTGTTACAACTTTTGCATCAAACATCCAGAGGATCCAGCAAGTATTTGATGTGGCACATACATTTAACAGGAAAATTGCAATCTCCGGATTAAGCCTTCAGAAAAATGTTGAGATATCTCATTCACTGGGATACCTTAACTTTAAGGATGATATTCTTATCGGCCTTGATAAAGCAAATTCACTTCCCAATAAAAAAATGGTTATCGTTTGTACCGGTAGCCAGGGCGAGCCGATGTCGGCTTTGACAAGAATTGCAAACGGCACCCACAGGCAAATTAATTCGCAAAAGGGTGATACGGTAGTTTTAACTGCTTCAATAATTCCAGGGAATGAAAGGACCGTCACCAATGTCGTAAATACTCTCATGCTCTCAGGGGCAAATGTATACTATGAAATGGATGAGAACATCCATGTTTCCGGACATGGGTCTGCAAAGGAACTTAAGCTGCTTATCTCTATTACCAAGCCAAAATTTTTTATGCCCATTCATGGTGAATATAAGCACATGGCGGCCCATGCAAAAATTGCGGAATCCCTGAATATTAAATCAGCAAGAATTAATATTGCCGAAAATGGAGATATCCTGGAATTAACAGGTAAGAGTTTTAAAAAGAACGGTAACCTTAACCTTTCACAGATTTATGTTGACGGAACCGAAATTGGAGATATCTCCAGCAGCGTTATAAAGGAAAGGCATATTTTATCAACCGATGGAATTGTAATTGTAACCGTTGTCACATCTGAAGGCATGCTTCTTAAACAGCCCGATATTATTATCAAAGGTTTTATTGAAACTGAAAATATTGAGGTACTTAAACTTCTCCAGAGAGAAGTGGATAAGCAGATTAACAGGATGCTAAAGGACAGCATGTCCCTGGACGCAATACAAAACAAATTAGCCAAGATTCTAAAAAGTTTTACCTTTAAAATTACCGGAATGAAACCGCTAACTGTTATTCAGGTTATGGAAGTATAACACTCATGCCTTATGTAATGCTGATTTTATTAACACTGGGGATAGTTCAGGGAATTGCAGAATTTCTCCCAATTTCATCATCGGGCCACCTGGTACTTCTTGAACAATTCAAGTACTTCAAAACTGAACTTGAAAAAATCGGGAACATTAATCTGTTTGTAAATGTATCTCTCCATATGGCATCCCTCCTTGCAGTTTTAATCTATTTATGGAATGATATTATCGCATTAATAAAAGGCGTCTTTCAAGGAATTGCCGCAGGGGATTTTCAAAAATCAGAAATTAAAACAGTAACCTATATTATTGCGGCATCAATACCTGCAGGCATAATTGGCCTGATTTTCCATGACTATCTTGAAAAAATCTTCTCTTCAGTTACAATTGTATCAATTTTTTTAATTATTAACGGCTTCATACTGATAACCACTAAAAAAATCCCCCAAAAAGACCGAAATATAGAAGAGTTAGGTTTAATTAGATCAATTATAATTGGTTTTTATCAGGCTTTTGCGATATTACCGGGGATTTCAAGATCGGGAATGACTATAACGGGTGGCCTTTTTATGGGCCTTAAGCCAATAGAGTCGGCGAAATTTTCATTTCTAATCGCTGTCCCCGTTATAGCAGGTGCCGGTTTACTGGAAGCAGTAAAAGCCTTCAGGGGAAGTTTCCCAATGGAATTGCTCTTCCCATTACTGGCGGCAATGCTTGTAACCCTGGTTGTTGCGTTAATATCGCTCAGAATTTTATTTGCCCTTGTAAAAAGGGTTAAAATTGATATCTTTGGATATTATACAATTGTAATTGGAATTACTGTTATTATCTTAGTAAATGTAATATAATAACAAAAATCAATACCATCTGGTTAAGCCTTATAAATATTCACCGGGAGGCAGAGGTGGTAAAGGATAAACGATATCAGGAAATTGGGGGAGTAATAATAATACTCCTGTCCTTTTTAATCCTCATATCACTGATAAGCTTTAATATCAATGACTTCAACGTGCTTTCATTGAATGGCCCGGTGAATAACCTTATTGGACCTGTTGGAGTCTATATCAGCTACTATCTTAAACTTGCCTTTGGACTTTCATCATACTTTTCCGTTATCATAACATTTCTCATGGCATGGATGATATTAAAAAACGGAAACATAAAAGCTATTACAGGAAAAATCTTCTCATTGCTATTTCTTGCCATTACATCTTCATCAATGGCATCGCTATTCATTCATAAAGAATATGTTAATTCCGGGGGGCATATTGGTTCTTATATTTTTCAATTTGTAAGGACAGCATCGGGCAATCTTGGTTCACATCTTATAATTATCATATTCAACATAATTGCTCTTATATTAGTCGGTATAGTCTCTTTATCATCAATTATTGAATCCATTAGCAGTGAGAATACAACTTTAAGGAAGCTAAGATCGAAGCTTTTAAACTTTCTATCAAAATGGGAATATAAAGAAATACCGCATAATACTATTGAGCAGGATTATATGAAGAGAAAAGGAAAATTGCCCTGGATTATAAAGAAAAAAATATTGATTTATGAAGACAATGAAATCACCGGCTATAATCCCCATTCAATGAAATATCTTGAAATGAGAGATTCAATTTTAGCAGATGATGAAAGCCTGGTTATTGACAAACGCTTTGATGACGATAGCATCAACCCGCCATCAAATGATATATTTGAAAATGATAATGTAATAGACCTTAAAATAGATGACGATAAATATATTTCTTCTGATCCCGACGAATATATTCTTCCTGATAACGAAGTGCCGTATGATGAAGAATTTACACAGGGTTATGAAGATACCGATACTGATGCTTTTTCCAGTGACGCAGATAGCAGTTTTGCAAATGACGATATTCCAAATATTCATCAATGTAAACCCAATGAATCATCTGGCAATAGTGAAGAAAGAATATTTAAAAAGATAAACATTAATAAAGATTATATTATACCAACAACATTTCTCCACACCACTGTGCCGTTGGATTCAGATAGCTGGGAAAGCGAAATAAAAAGAAACTCAAAGCTTCTTGTTAATACACTAAATAATTTTGGCATTGAATCAACCGTAATTAATGTAAACAGGGGGCCCGTAATAACCCTCTATGAACTTCAGATAGCCCCTGGCATAAAAGTAAATAAAATTGCCGGCCTTTCAGATGATATTGCAATGGCACTGGCTGCATTGAGGGTTAGGATTGTTGCACCCATACCGGGCAAATCTGCCATTGGTGTTGAAATTCCCAATAAGAAGCGCGAGATTGTAACACTTGGCGATATAATACAGTCAGACCACTATAAAAAAAGAAAGGGCGTTCTAAAAGTTGCCTTGGGAAAAGATATTCTGGGCAAGCCGGTAATAATTGATCTAAAAAACCTTCCCCACCTTTTAATTGCAGGAGCAACGGGCTCTGGCAAGTCAGTTTGTGTAAACTCAATTTTATCAAGCCTGATTTATAACTACAATCCCAACTTCGTCCGCTTTATACTAATTGACCCTAAAATGGTGGAGCTACAGCTGTATAACGGCCTGCCCCACCTGCTTACACCCGTGATAACAGATCCGGCAGTTGCCCCAAATGCACTTAAATGGCTAATCTATGAGATGGAAAGGAGATATCAGCTGTTATCTGATATGAACACAAGGGACATCATGCGCTATAATGAAAAGATTAAACTCGAAAAGAAGGAAATGGAAACGCTTCCCTTTATTGTCACAATAATTGACGAACTTGCAGACCTGATGATGGTTGCCTCAAAAGAGATTGAATCATACATTATAAGAATTGCCCAAAAAGCCAGGGCTGTTGGCATCCACCTTGTACTGGCCACCCAGAGGCCATCAGTTAATATTATTACAGGTATAATCAAGGCTAACTTCCCCGCAAGGGTTGCATTCCAGGTTGCCCAGAAAACAGATTCAAGGACAATCATTGACCAGAATGGGGCTGAAAAGCTCCTGGGAAGTGGTGACTTGCTCTACCAGGCACCCACAAGCTCATTTCCTTTCAGGGTGCAGGGTGCATATGTCTCTGAAGAGGAAACCATGTGTATTGTGGAACATCTAAGTTCATTGAGCCAGCCCAATTACATTGATATTGATGCATGCCTGTTCGAAGAGGAAGAGAAAAACAACATGTATGATGATGAATCTGATGAGCTGTTTTCAGAGGCAATAAAGATTGTAGAAGAAACACGTAAGGCCTCTGCATCCTTTTTACAAAGGAGACTGAGCATCGGATATAACAGGGCAGCGCGCATCATCGAGCTTATGGAGGATAAGGGATATGTTGGGCCACCACAGGGCAGCAAGCCCAGGGAAGTTTACATCTAATTTAACTCATTTCTATCCATCTCTCAAACAGTTGGGCAAATATCTGCCAGTTTTTTTCAAGCATGTAATTATGCCCGCCCGGCTCTATGATTTGATAATCAAGAGCATTGAACTCCTCAGCAAGGATCCTGTTTATATCAACATCAATTTTCATTAAAATCTTTTTTGTATCAAAACCGAGCACATAAAGGGGGGCTGAAATTTCCCCGGGATCAACCTCAAGATTCATTATTTCTTCAGTTGCCCTTGCCGATTCTTCTCCAATATTATCTATAACAAGTTCCACGGCTTCTTTCTCCACATTTCCTTCATCAAAAAGGACTTTCATTATTTTTTCCCTGTCCTTCATTGCCGGATGAACACTGCTACCCATACTTTGCCTGGGTACGGGACGCCTGAAATTAATTCCATGCTTCTCGCGTATATTCAGAGGTGGCCCCGACTGTGATACGATGAGTCCCTCCACATCATTTGCCTCTGCATATTTAAGTACCAGAAGACCGGACATTGAATGGCCAACCAGAAACACATTATCCCCCACTGACCTGACTGCTTCATCAATATCAAAAATATATTCAGCTAAACCTACCTTACTCCAGTCTTCAACCTGTCCCGACAAATAATGTCCCCTCAGGTTAAGGGCCCTGGAATCATAACCCCTAACGGCAAAATAGGAAAGAAAATTTTTCCACATCCACGAACCATGTCCCGAACTGTGAATAAATAAAATTACAATATCCTTTGTTATTTTATAAGGTACATAACGCTCGGAAGCAGCGTATTCATGTCTAATTATTTCTTTCGTATATGACATTTTTTAATTTTCAAATTAAATGAATTCAATTACATGTTATTAATTGTCAGGCAATAACAGCTTTAGCAAAAAAGACAATATGATTGTTTTAAATATAAGGTATGAAAAATGTACATTAAATTACAACACGCTGTTATAGCTTTTTCTCAACAATTACTTTCATAGATGATGTTTTACTATTTTTCTTCATAAATTTCCAATTATGCTTTATAATTTCACTATATTTTTTATCACCTGTAATAGTAAACTGTTGTATTTGATGTTCAACTTTTTCAACTATTACATTATTTTTATCTTTTTCAATAAATTTAAACTGGTAATTATATGTACCGGATCGGAAAGGTATTGAAGGAACTTTTATATTTAACCGATAGTTTCCTTTCTTAATATTTCTCAAATCTATTTTAGCCATTTCATTACTAAAATTTGCAACAACAATTCCGGTATAGTCAATAATCTTCTGGCTAATTTCCAGGTATTTTATATCTGATTTGATTAAGTAATCAATTACAAATGTTACATCATCATTGGGAAGAAAGGCATTTTTGCTTTTATTACCTGTCTCGCAATTAACATCCATTATTTGCAGATTCTTTTTTTGATTGGCAATTATTTGTTTTTCCTGCTTAATTTTATCCTTCTCTTTATTGGCCATTTCTACCATTTCCCTGTAAAAATTGATCCCATCCTCAGTTGTACCATCAAAAACAATCTTCCCCTGATCCATTACAAGAGTCCGTTTTGTAAGAGAAGATATTAAATTCAGATCGTGGCTGACAATAATTAATATTTTTGCAATGGTGAGAAGTTCATCCATTCTCTGTTTAGCTTTTTTAATAAATGAAATGTCCCCTGCTGAGAGCATCTCATCGACCAGAAGAATTTCCGGTCTTATCAATGTTGCGATTGTAAATGCCAGCCTCACAGCCATGCCTGAAGAATAATACTTAACGGGAACATCTATAAAATCTCTTAGTTCAGAAAACACAATAATTTCCTCTTCACTTTCCCGGATTTCTTTTTTGTCGAAACCCAGCATTGCCCCATTGAGATATATGTTCTCCCTCCCGCTAAACTCAGGATTAAATCCTGCGGCAACCTCAATTAATGGCTGAACACTACCTAAAATATCAATGCTGCCTAATGTGGGCTTGAGAATTCCTGTTATCACCTTGAGAAGAGTACTCTTGCCCGCGCCATTAAGCCCAATGATACCAACACGATCTCCATGATTTATCTTCAAGGAAATATTATCAAGTGCGTATAATTTCCCAACCTTTTCCTCAACATATTTTCTTCTGTGGAAAAAGTTTACAACATACTCTTTGACAGAATGCGTTTTGTCATAGTAGAGATCATAAATAAGCGATATTTTTTTAAGCTTTATATAACTTGAATCTTTCATAGCTTAAACACAATCTTATTATCAAATTTTTTAAGCATTAAAAGGCCTAGCATAAAAAAACCAAAGGACATTACTATTGAAACAAGAATGAATTCATAACCGGGCAAAGTATTTTTTAAAATTGGCGTGCGGAACATATGCACAAAATAGTAGAATGGATTCAAAAGAACCAGTTTATGTGCAATCTTTGGAAGCATATCAAGGGGATACAGTATTGGCGTCATGAAGTAAGCTGCGTTCATTACAACAGGAATAATCTCTTTTAAGTCTTGAAGATAGACCGCTGTAACACTTAATATTATAGATACACCAATTAAAAAAAAGATACATAATATAACCGGTATAAATAGAAAAAAATAATGCACGGAAAATGTAATTTTTTGAAAAATAATTGCTAAAATTAAAAGTGCAATTGCTCCAAGAATAAAATTTACCATTTCACGAAAAACAATATTTAAAATATAAACAAGTTTTGGAATATATATTTTTTTTATATAATGTTCATTTTCAAACATAACTTCTGGAGAATTATTGATTACTCCTGAAATCATATTAAAAATAACAGAACCGGAAAACATATATACAAAATAATTTGGTATTTTTACTTTGAAAGTATATGAAAAGACCAAACCAATTATCAAGTATTGGAGCATTGGAGTTAATATAACCCAGGCAAATCCCAGTACTGACTTCTTGTATCGCTGTTTTAAGCTGGTTATTACAAAATTTATAACTACAAATCGAAACTTGTATGTACTTGCAATTTCTTCGATAATATTTTCTGAATAACGTCTCATTTATTTTTTTATTGTTTATAACTCATTTTTTTGTATATTTATTATTTAGAATTAAATTATGTCTATTATTAATTTTCAATCAATGCAATAAAATCAGATTTAGAGCGAAGTATGTATTAATATATTTAAAACAGTATTGACAATAATTTTTTATAGTTTATATACATATTACACTGTTACAATTTTAATTAGGATGAAAAATATATTCATAAATACCATAACTTTTTTATTTTTTCTTGTGTCATGCAGTGGTGATAAACTCATTAAAACCTCTCAAGTTTTTAATGAGAACGAATGTAATGAGAATAAATGTAAACCCATTAAATCAAAACCGCAAATAAAAAAAGTCGCAATTCTTTTGTTGAATGGGAATAAAGAAAATAGTGACTTATTACAAAATCTATTCAAAACAATGGTGCAGTATTCCGAAAAAAATAAACTTTTTAAATTACCTCAAAAAAACCTTGCCGCAAACATCTCTTATCCTTATTCTAATTCATTCAGGTTACCCCTGTGGCGCATCCACATATATGAAAGCATATGTAAATTATTAAAATCAAATTACCTGTTAATGGGCAGAATCTATAAAAGAAGCGGTAAAGAAGTAATAAAGGTAAAACTGTTTTCCCTTAGATTAAAAAAAATTATATACAAAGTAAAAGTTTCACTGAACAATAATACCACAGATGAAGAAGCAGCAAAAAAGATCCTCCATGGAGTTGTTCGTTTTTTTAATAAAGCCATACCTCGAATTGTAAATCTTAATATTTCCCGGGGAAATCATTATGATAAAATCATACTAACCTGGAAGAAAAAAGGCTGTTGCAGCTATTATAATATATTTCGTTCAAATAAAAGACTTGGTCCATACTCAAAAATTGGAACAATTCATACTAGCAAATATGTTGATAAGGATATTAAGCAGGGCTTAAGATATTGGTATAAAATTTATGCAGTTTATAAAAATATTCGCAGTGACGCTGCATTATCTTACGGTTATAGAAAACCTCCAAGTCCAAAAGGATTAACTCTAAATGAAATTATTCATAACAGGGACAAACCCTGGCCTAAACCTGCAAATGAGAAGGAATCAAAAAAGGAAAAACTGTGGGTTCCTTTCTGGAACAATTATTATGTTAATTATATCAAGCTTACTACAATCCTATCAATTAGTAAAAGTTATGTAAAAAATGGCAGCTTGTTTGCATTCAGGAACTTTGATGCATATTCACTTAAACACAAATCCAGTACCCTGTATTTAAAAAACCACACTAAATTTTATATAAAACTTTATTCTAAAAAACTTATTGAGTTTCTTAATAAATTTCAAGCACATGGAGTAAGGCGAGAAAAAGCATTGGAGCATATTATAAAAAACGGTATTGCATTTTGCCTTAGAGCAGGTGAAATGCCAGTAATATCAAAAGACGGATTAACCCGTTACTACCCTTTATTTAAGGCATTAGGCCTTTCAACAGAATATCACCGCGGCTATAAAGATTGGGAAAAAAATACAATATTCTTTATAACAAATGACAGGTGGCTAAAGAGTAAGCTTCGTAAAGTTTTAACTCAAAATTAGAATTAATTGATTATTGATGATTATATAATTCTTCATCATCCTCAATGAAAATAAATCATGAAAATACACAAGATAAAAAGCTATATAATACTGTTAAATAAATACTTGACAGAAGTAAAGCATTCAAAATGATTACAAAACTTCGAAAATGCGCAATATTTACATTTGCTAATAAATCCCACTGGAATAATTAATGAAATATAAAATACTATTTATAAAACCTGATGGTGAGTCATCTTTAAAAGTTATGGCAATTCCTCTTGCTCCACTGTATCTATCTGCATACCTGAAAAAAAGTATGGGTGCTAAGCTTGAAATTGAATTACTGGATTTACGTTTCATCAAAAACAAGGAAAGGGGCCTGGCAGAAAAGCTGCTCCAATTTAAACCTGACCTTGTTGGCGTAACATCTATGACATTCGAACGTAGTTCTTTGCCCGGCATAGTAGAAACGGTAAAAGAAAACACTCCTGAGGCAAAAATTGTAATTGGTGGTCCTTTCATTACAACCAATTATGACAGGACCCTTCCGGAAATAGATATTGACTGTGCAGTAATAGGAGAAGGAGAGGTTGTTTTAGAAAACCTTGTTAAAAAATTCATGCAGGGAAAAGACATAAGAAGCACAAAGGGCATCGCATATTCACAAAAGGGCAAAGTAATATTC
>JBHPHB010000041.1:0-18700 GCA_042569985.1 Spirochaetota bacterium
GAGTCCCGTTCCCCAATATACATATCACGAAGAACCTGGCGAGGGATACTACAGGCTCCTTTACGGGAGGTCTCCTTCCCATTCATTTGCAAGGTCAATAAATAATCCCATACTGTCACAGATAAACCCTGAAAACGAAGTGTGGGTTAATCCCACTGTTGCAAAGGACTGGGGCATTGATAACGGGCAGTATGTAAAACTGGAAAACCAGGACAAGGTTGTTTCCGGTAAGATAAAGGTGAGGGTTACGGAAAGAATACGGCCGGACTCTGTATTTATGGTGCATGGTTTCGGCAGCAAGCAGAAGAAGCTGAAGAAGTCCTATAAAAAAGGAGCAGATGACCAGGAGCTTATGACAAGGGTAAAGGTTGACCCCATTATGGGCGGGCAGGGGATGCACGGAAATTTTGTTACCTTCAGGGTCTAGGGAGTTAGTATGAAAAAGAAGAATAAAAAATATGCAATGGTCATAGATACAAAGTTATGCGTGGGATGCGGTGCATGTGTTGTGGCATGTAAAACTGAAAATGAAGTTCCCGACGGCAGGCACCGTGACTGGGTTGTTGAAGAGCTCACAGGCTCTTTCCCCAACCTGGACCTGGAAATAAGGTCTGAAAGGTGCAATCACTGCTCCAGCGCTCCCTGCATAGATGCATGTCCCACCGGGGCAAGCCATAATAAAGAAGGCTCAAATATTGTGAAGGTTGACCCGGGAAAATGCACGGGCTGTAAAGCCTGTATGGCATCGTGCCCATACAATGCGAGATTTGTAATGCCCGACGGTTATATAAGCAAGTGCACATTCTGTGACCACAGGATAGAAAATGGCGAAAAAACAGCATGCAGCGCTGTATGCCCCACTAATGCCATAAGTTTTGGAAATCTTAATGATCCCATCAGCGATGTGTCAAAACTGCTGAAGTCGAGAAAACATAAAACAATTGTTCCCGAAGCCGGAACAGAGCCTAATGTATACTATTTAAAATGATATCTAAAGGAAATCTTTTATGAGTGAAATAACAATTACAACCAATAAAGTCGCCAGGACCATGGGAGAATCAATCGGTATCTGGGGCTGGGAAGTTCCTCTATATCTTTTCCTTGGAGGCCTTACTGCGGGGATTATGATCCTCTCGGCAATTATGATGCTCAGAAAAAAGGGGAAAGAATTTCCCCTGTCAACTAACAGGATTATCCTTCTTGCACCGGTATTGATCAGCCTTGGCATGTTTGCCCTTTTTCTTGACCTTGAGCACAAGCTTTACGCATGGAGGTTTTACACGGCCTTTAAAATAACATCGGTAATGTCCTGGGGGTCATGGATACTTGTATTTGTTTATCCCTTCACCTTTTTTCTAATACTTGGAACATTGAAGGAAGGATTCCCCAATGCATATATATGGATAGAAACAAAAATTAAGGGTGCAAAATCTTCAAGATACATAGAATGGTTTAATAAGCTCATGAGTTTTGCTCTGAGGCACAAGACAAGATTTGCCTGGGGAACCCTGGTTGTGGGTGTTCTTCTTGGAATATATACGGGGATTTTACTCAGTGCCTTTGGTGCCCGGCCATTTTGGAATTCTGCAATCCTGGGGCCGCTTTTTCTTGTTTCAGGTGTGTCAACTGGAGCTGCCATCATAATTCTACTGTCAAAGGACCACGGGGAAAGATTATTTTTTACGAAAATTGACCTGGGGCTGTTAATTACGGAGGCCCTTCTTATAATACTATTTGTCATCGGCATGGCAACCTCTACGGCAATGCATAAGACAGCGGCAAATTTTATCCTGGGTGGAAGCATGACACCGGTTTTCTGGATATTTATATTGGGTATTGGTATAAGCCTTCCCGCTTTTCTTGAAATAATGGAACTGAAGGGCAGGGAAATTCCCGCTTCACTGGCTGCCATACTGGTGCTCATGGGCGGTTTACTTTTAAGATTTATCATGGTTAATGCGGGACAGATGATATCCTGGCTGCCATATTAATATTACATTTTATTTAGCTGAACAATGGAGGAATCATTTATGAAAGAGAGAAAACTCTTATCACCCTATATTGCGGGAGTCGTCCTTGGGCTTGTACTGCTTGCATCATTTTTTATTTCAGGCCGCGGGCTTGGGGCATCGGGCGCTTTTATGAGGTCTGTCGTTGCAGTGCAGAAGACAATTTCACAGGAACATGTTAATAACAATACCTACCTTGCAAAGTATGGCGGTGGAGATAAGAAACCCATGAACAACTGGCTAGTTTTTGAAATAATAGGCGTCCTTGTGGGTGCCCTGGTTTCCGGTGCCATAGGCGGCAGGTTAAAAAGGGAGACAGTACACGGACCAAGGTTTACCGATAAGAAGCGGTGGATATTTGCCCTTTCAGGTGGAGTACTGTTCGGATTTGGGGCAAGACTGGCACGGGGTTGTACAAGCGGAGTTGCACTTTCCGGTGGTGCCACCCTGGCCCTTGGCAGCTGGGTTACCATGATGGCAATTTTTGCCGGAGCATATGCCATGGCATATTTTGTTAGAAAACAGTGGATATAGGAGGATATAATGTTTGCACCATTAGCAATATTTAATAGTTGGGGAGACGGCATTGGCTTTCTCTTCGCGTTTTTTATAGGAGTAGGATTCGGCTTTGTCCTTGAGAGTGCAGGTTTTGGAAATTCAAGAAAACTTGCCCTTCAGTTTTACTTCAGGGACATGACCGTTTTTAAGGTGATGTTTACGGCAATAATAACGGGAATGGCCGGCATCATACTTTTTAATGCCTTCGGATGGCTTGATATCAGCAGCATATATATAAATCCCACCTATCTTCTGCCGGGAATTGCCGGGGGGCTCATTATGGGGCTGGGTTTTGCCGTTGGAGGTTATTGACCGGGTACAAGTGCATGTGGCGTGTCCACATTTAAAATTGACGCAATTTTCTATGTAATTGGAATATTTATCGGTGTCTTTGTGTTTGGAGAGGCTGTACCTTATTTTGAAAGCTTTTTTAAAGGTGCAAACAGTATGTACATGGGACGGATAACAATCTACCAGGCCCTTGGGGTTTCGGCAGGTGTTGTGGGATTTTTTGTAATTCTCATGGCTCTTGGAGGCTTCTGGGGTTCCGAATGGATTGAAAAAAAATTTGGTAAATCAGAATCCTGATTATTCAACCAGCGGGAGGTTATTAATATGAAATTAAAATTGGAAAAAAAGCAGATTGGAGTTTTTACGGCAATACTGATAGGTCTTTTTATGCTGTTATTGCCTGGACAGGATAAAAAAAGATATACTTTTAAACCGGAATTACTGGCAAAGACAATAAGCCAGGCAAAAGATCAGGTACGGCCGGAAGAACTTTCTCAATGGATAATTGAGGGGAAGAACGATTTTCAGCTCATTGATATCAGGACTAAAAAGGAATTTGACAGCGGCCATATTAAAAAGGCACAGAACATACCCCTTGATAAATTATTGAAAAGAGAAACAATTGAACAGAAATTGAGTGACAGTAAAATAATCATACTCTATTCAAACGGGAATTCCCATGCACACCAGGCATGGCTGGTTCTTAAAACTTCAGGGGTGGACTGCTATGTGCTTGAAGGAGGATATAATTACTGGAATAAAGTAATATTGAACCCGGCGGGACCTAAGAATTTTTCTGATGATGAAATATTAAAATACAAGGGCCGGGTGTCTGTTGCCAAGTATTTCGGAGGGAGCACCGGTAAGGGTAATGTGAATCAAATGAAAAAAGGTCCTGTCAAAAAGAGGGTGTTTAAAAAGAGAAAAAAGAAGAAGCTTGAGGGATGTTGATACTTTTGCGCTTACCGGAGGCAGCATTTTAAATGTTTAAATATTTTTACCTGATTTTCGATATTTAAAATACAAGTAATGCAGACAAACTTTATTTACGGATAAAATATTGAATAAATCATCAAAACATACATTTACCGACCCTGTTTATACAATTGGTATTGCAGCCAGGATGGTGGGCCTGTCGGTGCATGCACTTCGCCTCTATGAAGCAGAGGGGCTCATTATCACCCACAAGACTGATACGGGGAGGAGGCTATTTTCCGATCTTGAGCTGGAAAAGATTGAATGCATCCATTCCATGGTCCAGGAAGAGGGCCTGAATTTTGAAGGAATACGCAGGCTCATGGCCCTTGTTCCCTGCTGGAAAATTCGCAGTGACTGCAGTGGAAAAAAAAGAAAATCATGCGATGCTTATAAGAATAAAACAAAGCCATGCTGGTCAACAAAGGAAAAGTGCGGCCACCCCATGCAATCATGCAGGGACTGCACTGTTTATCAAAACCTGGTGCACTGTGAAGACATTCAAAAATACATGAAACCTTAATCCTCCATTGTTTTATATTTAACTGTTCATTCTTAAGGCATTCCCTGTTGTCTCACAAACATAGATATCTCAAATTTAATTCCATTAAATCTGAAAAATATTTCAAAAAATATCTTGACATTAATGTTTGGAAGTTGGTTTTTACATTAATAGTGAAAATCAAATATTCCTGTTGAAAAAGTTGAGGTAGGTATGATAGATCTTAAAGAATTATCGGAACTTCTTATAAGAAGGGGTAAAGTCCGCGGCAATCCCGTTGGAATAAGCCTTTTTAGAGATGAAATTCCCGATGATTATGAACCCATCCAGGAAACACCCTGCGCAATAGTTCGTTTTGCAATGGATGAAGGGAAAAAGGTCTACTTTGATGCCGGGCACAACGATTGCCTTGTGGGCCTCCATCACTCGGGAATTGTGCCGGGGAAGAAAGAGATAGTATCGGGACAGTATTTATCGGAGACCTCGGAATTTTTCACCTACGAAGGTGCTGCCAGGCTAAAATCTGGTTCACCTGTCCTGCCGGAAGGCCTGGTTAAGGCAATCGGTGCCGCCCCGCTTGACCAGATTGATGAAAATGTGGGTGTGGACTGGATAGTTGTAGTATGTAATCCCTATAATGCCGGATTCATAAGCGGCGGAAGGCTTGCCCAGGAGGGTGTTGCCCCCCATGCGTCATTCGGCCCTTCTCTTTGCGGGGATATCTTTGCAATGCCATGGCATGAAAGAAATATAATTGTTACAAACGGTGACTTTGGCGGAAGGATGAATAACCGGATGAAACAGGACCAGTTGTTTGTTGTCATACCCATTCAATTTGCCCATTATATTCCGGTAACCCTCACCATGGGCGGAATGAATGTAACGGAATCAAGAAAGATGACGAAACCTGCTCATTCAAAATTCTGGGAGAAGTTAAAGGATAAGGAAAAAGAGAAGGGAAAAGAAGGCAGTAAGAAGAGCGAAAAACCTGAGAAGAAAGCTGAAGTCAAAAAGAGTGAAGAGCCCAAAAAGAAGGCAGAAACTAAAAAGAAAACTGCCGAGCCCGAACCGGAGCCGGAAGTGGATATTGATGCCATCGATTTTAATTATGCATGGAATGATGAGGCTAAGAATCTTTTAAAGAAAGTGCCCATTGAGCTTATTGAAATGATAGTTGGTAACTCAGAAGAATATGCACGGGAAAAGAATTATAAGGAAGTTTCCAGGGAATCAATGGAAGAGCATATGAAAAGCATGGGTATGGATCTTGATGAAATGCTTGACTCAGTATCATGATTTTCGGTATTGTCTAATATATATTTAAAATTGGGAGTATTATATGAGTAAAAACAAGGATTACGCAAAAAAATTAAAGGATCTGGAAGGATATGAAAGAGGTATCCTTGCCTTCAAATTATCTGATGAAGAGCCTGAGGGGATGGACTCCTATGGCGACGATGAGTCATTTCTCTGTGCAATTACAGCTGAGGCCTGGGACAGGGACAAGCCCTTTTATATAACAGCTCATAATGTTATATGCGGCGGACAGATATATGCAGGCATAGGCCCGAAGAAGATTGAAAAGGATGAGTATGATGCGGGAATGTCCATGGCTTTAGGAAAAAATAAAGCTTATGAGAACAGAGAAATCATGAGAAGGGTTAACCAGCAGTGCCCGCACTATTTTAAAATGCACAAGTACATGATAATCGGACTTCTTGATCAGATTGAAGATCCCGACATGATAATGATTGTTACCGATGCAAACAGGGTTATGAGGCTTACGAAGGCATATGCCTGGAAAACCGGAGAGCTTACACATGGCGTTTCCGGCACGGCCTGGTGTTCGGAGTGTTTTCCCCATGTAGGACGCACCAAGAGCATGACATTTAATATGGGAGATCCCCCTGCAAGAATGTTTATGGGACTTGAACCGGGCGAGATGTACTGCACAATAGACTATAAATTTTTACCAATAGTCGTTGACAATCTTGAAAATATTTCCAGCGGCCAGGTAGAATTTTAATTAAGGAGATGATATGGAATACTTTATAACTGATGAATGTATAATTTGCGGAGCTTGTTGGGAAATCTGCCCAACCTGTTCAATAATAGAGCATGAGTGGTATTATAAGATTGATGACACCTGCACACTGTGTGGTGCCTGTGCAAGGGTCTGCCCAAATGCAGCAATAAAAAAAATTAAGGCTAAGGCGGCAAGTTAAACTTATCGGCTTTTTTCAGCTTTTACCGGGATGGAAAAAACCGTAAATTTTTATTGCGGTTTTTTCTCCAATTCCCGGGATGCTTTTCAAACCGGCCATGTCAGACTTTTTAATATTATCAATTGACTTGAAGTGCCTCAGTAACGATTTCTTTATGGCCGAGCTGAGGCCCGTAATTTCATCAAGAACAGACCCTGTTAAATCTTTATCCCTCAGTTTGCGGTGATAGCTGATGGCAAACCTGTGTGCCTCGTCCCTTATGTTCTGAATGATTTTAAGGGCAGGTGAGGTTTTTTCAAGAACAATGGATTTTTTCCTTACATCGTAAAATATCTCCTCATTACCCTTGGCAATGGAGATGATCTTTATGTCAGCATCAAAATTATTGGCAGATTCTATTGCTCGTGACAACTGACCCTTTCCGCCGTCAATTACAACCAGGTCGGGAAGTTCATATCCTTCGTTTACAAGATGCTGAATTCTTCTGCCCACAACCTCGTGGATCATTCCCGGGTCATTGGGAGAATCGTACCCCCTTATTTTGTACCTCCTGTAATTCTTTTTATCGGGAGAGCCGTTCATAAAACTTACCATGGAAGCAACGGCAAAGGTGCCCTGTAGATTTGATATGTCAAAACACTCAATCACGTGGGGTATCTTTTTCATGCCAAGGACCTTCATAAGCCGGGAAAGGCCCTCTTTCCTGTTTTCATATTGTTTTGAAGCCTTTCTGTCAGCACCGATAACATCGATATTTTTTAAAATCATATTGATAACGGCCTTGTCTACCGGTGTTTTGGGAGTAATGATTGAAACCTTCTTTGAAGATTTTTCTGTAAACATCGAGCCAATTGACCTGGCATCATCAATTTCATGCTGTGTAATTATTCTCTGGGGGACATCACTATTTTCATAATAATCCAAAATGAAAGACCTGATTATTTCTTCCAAAGACGCGTATTTAATATTATCAAAGATGAAAATCTTTCTGCCAAGGAGGACTCCCTTTCGGAATTCAAAGAGTACCAGTATGGATTCAGCTTCATCCTTTGAAAGGGCAATGTAATCCTGGTCCATGCCAACGGGTGCATAGACTTTCTGGGTTTCCGAAAGTTTTTGTATGTCGAAAATAATATCCCTTATGCGGGCCGCATCTTCATAGTGCTGATTTCCCGAATATGCATCCATTTGTTCATTGAGGTTTTTTAAAACAGGGTCGATGTCACCTTTGAGAAAAGTTACTGCGTTTTCTACGAGGTTTCTGTAATCTTCCTTTGATATTTTACCCGTACAGGAACCGCTGCATCTTTTCATCTGGAAGTTAAGGCATGGTCTCTCATCTTTTGACAGGGGCAGTTTCTTTTTACATGTTTTCAGCTTAAAAATATAATTTATCATGGAAATTATATTTCTTGCGGCCTTTGAGTCTGTATAGGGGCCAAAGTAGATGCTTTTTTTATTGTTTAACCTTCTGGTGTAAACTATCCTGGGGTAGTTTTCTCCAAGTGTAACTTCAATATAGGGGTATCTCTTATCATCCTTAAGCCTTATGTTAAACCTGGGCATGTGCTTTTTTATGAGGCTGTTTTCAAGAATGAGGGCTTCAGCTTCCGTATCAGTAATAATATATTCAATATCTGAAATGTTTTTTACAAGCACCGTGGTCTTGGGGTCGGTTTCCTTTTTCTGATAGTATGAGGCCAGCCTTTTCTTTAATGACGATGCCTTGCCAATGTAGATTATTTTTCCCCTGCTGTCTTTCATGAGGTAAACCCCCATGTTGTTGGGGGCATTTGCCAGGAAATTTTGTATTTTGCCTTTACTTTTCATTTGAGGAAGCAATGAGCCTGTTAATCTTTTCTATATACTTTGAGGTCATTTCAAAGGATGGGTTGGCGTCTCGTGCTATTATAAACATATCCTTCGATTTTTCATATTCCTTCATCTTAGCATAGGCTACGCCAAGGTTAAAGTGACTGCTGAAACCGCCCGGTTTCATTAGCGTCATGGTCATAAAGAGTGCAATGGCGTCATCGAGCCTGTCTTCCTTAAGCCTTGTTACTGCAAGTTTGAAAATATCGCCCAGGGGGTCAGTGCCGGCTATTTCTTTGAGTTCATCAACGAGAAAGTTAAAGGAATCTGCCAGCTCGTTGAGCTCGCTGTCGCCGGACCTGTTCAGCTTAATGTCCAGTTCTCCCCTTGCAGCCTTTTTCATGTAAAGGGAAAGGTTATTTAGCAGGAGTGAATAGTTCTGAATGAATACCATTGTCAGGATAAA
Organism: Spirochaetota bacterium; assembly: GCA_042569985.1. Lineage (GTDB taxonomy): Bacteria > Spirochaetota > UBA4802 > UBA4802 > UBA5550 > JBHPHB01. Next base: position 8,839 of record JBHPHB010000041.1, read on the forward strand.
TACGGAAATAATAAGGACAATGGTAATTATGATCATTATCTTCCTGGTGCTTTTTATTGTTTTCTGATGTTCCCTAAGTATGCCGTTTATATTATCAGCGGAGATAAATAGTTGTAAAATATAGTTTTTTTTCTTCACCGAATAGGGATAATAGACATTCTGCCAGGATACATTACCCTGAGAATACAATTTATCCTCAACAATTCCCTGGAGAAGGGCTTTTTTAAGATAGTTAATTTCGTTTAACTCTTTAACGGCAGTATTGTTTTTTATGCCGATATTGATGTTCGTCCCTAAGGGTATATTGTCAATAACCCTGAAGTAATTGTCATCGGTTGTTTTGCGGAATAATATGGCATAAAGAAAGCTCTTTCTTTCTTTGCTGAATTTCTTTATTTCCTTATTTGTTTTTCTTAGACTGTTTTTTTTGATGGAATTGAGATTATCAATTAATAGGGTGGCTTCTTTTAGAATATATTCCCTGTTATTTTCAAGGATGATATTCTTTAGAAGATTGGATGTGTTGTTTATTATGATATTAAATGAGATGGATGTTGCAAGAATTAGCACTGAAAAAATAATGGCAATGGCAATGACAAAGTTTTTGGATAGGCCCGTGCTTCTGTTGTTTTTCCTGTTGAACATAATATTATCAGGAAATTATTTAAAATGAAAAAATACAAGAAGAAAATTGAAAATAATCACCTATTAAATTTAATTAATAATATGGGGCTGGACACATCATTTCTTCACTGCGGAACTCGAACAATAAAATGATAACTCAAACAGTCCTCGCATCAGAACTGACATGTCCAGCCCCTTTTGATAAAGGACAGCTGATTATTTTTGGGTGGGGCGGAACGGGAGATGGGGGACGGTAATAAAAACATACATAATTTAATTTTATGCTTGAAATATTTTATGTATCTGCAAATATTTCAGAGACTTAATTTGCCAGAATGGATGGTTCAATGAAAATCAAGCCCAATATAATTATATGCTTTTTCACAATAATCCTGCTGATTCTTTCGGGCAGTAACACGGTCATTTTTGCACAGGATAAAGACGATACAAAAACCGAGAGCAGGGATAAAAAGTCAAAAAAGAAATTTTTAGACAATTTTGAAGATGAAGATGAATTGGATGAAAAGGATGTTTTAAAGTCCAAAAAAGATAAAAACAGAAAACTGGAAATTAAGAAAAAAGGAAAACTCAAAGGGAGTGGTTACGGTGTCTATGAAGGGACTCCGGAATATGATTATTTTACAAAGTTTGCTCTGTACCTGGGTTTTGGCGGTTTTATTCCCCTTGAAGAATTTGGGGATGACTATTATGGAGGTTTTCTGTTTTCAGCAACTTTTGGATTCTACAAGCTCTGCCCCCTGGGTATTTCCCCGGAAGTTCACCTGAGGATAAGTAATGTTGAAAGCAGGGGCGGCAGCGGTTTATCAGGTGCTGAAATGTCAATAGACCAGTTTTTAGTGGGCCTTGTATACCGGTATAGTTTTTATCTTCCCTCGAAGGTATTTTCATTTTTGAACAGGCCCATAACATTGTATGTAAGATTTGCCGACGGCCTTACGGCACTGTCCACTAAATCTGACCTCCAGCCGGACAAGATTATAAAGTATAAAAATTCACTGGAAGTGGGGATGGGTTTAACATATCCGGTGTACCGGGTGGTTGAGTGCGGTATTGATTTTAATTACAGGTTAGTATTTGATGATGCCAGGGATAATTTGCATGGACTTTCCGTAAGTTTACTCCTGGGGTTGAGAATATAACCGCTAAAAAATAAAATGTCTCTTGATACCATCTGAAATATTTTCTATTAAATTACCCATTTCAGCTTTACCCCCGAAAGGCCTCTTTAGAATAATATCTGAAGCAGTTCTTTTGCTGATGCCCGGGATTGTTTCCAGTGCTTTTTGCGGCAGCGTGTTAACCGGTATTGGACAGGGCAGTGAGATGAGCGTCCTTTCCCTGTGCCCCACAACTATGGAATCATAGAACCTGTTGTTTTCCAGGCTTGCAGGGTACTTGCTTGTGATTGAATAGCTGGATATCTGCTTGCCGTATGAATAACCCGCTTTCTCATCAAGAATCAGGCAGTCCTTTAAAACCGTTCCCGCGGGATAGATTTCCTTCAGCATGTAAATGTCAATATCCTGCCTGATTTTCTTTTTAAAGTATGCAAACCTGTTTGATATTTTCTTAGTGGGGTTCTTTATGCAGTTGAAAATTGGCGTGCCCGGGAATGGCTGTACCTTCCTGATGTTTATCCTTTTGACAAGGAGCCCCCTGTCTTTAATTTTACTGAGCCACTCATAGTTTATTTTGAAAGTATCAGCGGTTTCACCAATGAGCCCGTGAATGAGGTTAATGCCCGGAAGGAGATATGGAATGCCATTAACCCTTTCTCCGCATATTTCGTTTATTATCTCAATTGCGCGGATGGCTCCATCCCCCATAACCTTAAGATTATTCTTGGTAATTACCTCAGGGTCAAAGGACTCAATGCCCAGGGCAATTGTGTCACCGGGTGTTATGGAATCCCTTAATATTTCAAGGATTTGTACCGATTGGTCGGGGTAGTTCCATATGGTCCCGGGATTTGCATTGTCTATATTGAGGATATGGATATCTCCATTGAGTCTTTTTTCTTTAAGTGCATTAAAGAGATTTTTTAAGGGGTTGATTTCAGGTTTTGAAAAACCGTTTTTGAACGATGAAAAATTTGTTTTATACTGTAAGATGTCCGATTGTTTGCCAATCCTGAACCGCTTTATGCCGTTTTTGATAAGCTCATCCACTTCTTCAATTATATCCTCTTCGTCACGGAAATCCAGTTTTTCAATCAGCGCTTCGGTGCAGAATGAGCAATGGCTTTTCCTGGGACATCCCCGTGAGGTCTCAATTTCACATATGAGGTTGGGGAAGTGAGGGTGAGCAGTCACAATAGAAGCACCTGCTTTTGACCATCTGGCTATTTCAGGTATGCTTCGATTTTGGTCAAGGGGGTTTCCAATGGAGTAATTATATGCAAATTTTTCAATATCACCTTTAAGAAGGGTTATATTCCGGGCGCTGTCTTCCATTACATGGCTGATAAGGCCGCCTATATAGAAATTAACTGTGTTGTTTTTATATGCAATTTTATATATCTCAGCCCTTGTGCCGATTTTGCTTCCCAGGTATCTGCCCGGCACAACGGCACCGCCGATTAAAAAGGCAGTATCAAAATCTTCATCAATATTAAATTCATTTGCCCTGAGTTTATCTATTGTATAATAACTTATATCGGATGGATTTATCCCTCCGTCCAGAAGTGCTCCGTAAATATATCTGGGGTAGGGAGAAATAAAAGGGGGGACTCCAAGACATGTGGGCTCATCCACATAGCAGTCGAGGATAAGGTATTTTTCTGTCATATCCCTGCCAGGATGGATGTAATGTCTGAAAACAGAAAACCCTGAATCTTTTTTTCGATTTCCTTTATAAGTAATTTCCTTTGGATAAGAATTTCCTTATCCTTTATATATTTGCCGTATCTTTCCTGTATATCATTAATCCTTTCATCAATAGTTACGATTCTGTTGTGCATTACTCTTTTGTCGGCATAATGTATTATCTCCCGTTCTTCAAGTTTCCCTCCCGGGGAAAAGCTTTCAAAAATTACATGGGAGTCCACTATTTCTGCAATTTCATTGTAACCAAGGTCGGCCATTATTTTTGCGCCCATACGGTCGTGCCTCAATTCTCCCGATTTTAATGTTTCTGTTTTTGCAATGTCATGGAGAAGTGCTGCGGCGATTATGAGTTCCCTGTTGACAATTGTACTATCGATGAGATTATCAACCAGGGCAACTGAAACTCTCATTACCTGTTTTGAATGCTCAATAATGTTAGCGAGCATGTTATGCTTCTTTATTATTGAATAGCATTCCTCTTCTGTGGGTATTTTAATATTATTTTCCATTTTAGGGATTACACTTAATATTTATTTCAGGTTAGTCAGGACTGGTGCCCGGAGAGATCTCAGAGAGAATAGGCAGCACCAAATTTTACAAAGAACCTGTTAATATCCTTATTAAAGTTTGAGCCTTCTGTGCCGGCAGAATAAAAATCCTTAGCAGGCACGATTATATAATTGAACGATTGTGACAGCGTTACGCCTTTGAACTCCTCTTTGAGGGCCGCAGATATTGTAATATCACTTATATTGGCAACTGACTTAAAATTTCCCGATCCATCTGTGATAAGTGTTTTTGTCCTGTAAAAACCCCCTGATAGGCCAATGTCCATTGATACTCCTTTCAGTAAATCAATGGAATGGCCTATTGAGAGTTGGATATAGAAGTCTTCGTCCCTGGTTGGAGCTACGTCTTTATCGGGATAGTAGTCGTAAGTGAATGATAGTTTGGGCTGAAGAACTACATCTACAGCAATAGAGGCCGTAACTGTCAAAAAGCTGGTGTCAATATCACCAGTTTTTTCTATGGGATAATACCAGTACCAGATTCCCAGTGCAACCGTAACAGGCTCTGAAATTTTCCTGGAATAGTCCAATCCAAAATCAGCACTCATATTTTCATATCCGGCTGTATAAGAGTTGTCCTTTCCGTCAAAAACATAACTTGCAGCTATTTCTCCTGCAAATGTTATTATCAGGCCGCTATTCATAATATTATATGAAACAAATGGGAGAAACGCCCCATCGCCGCCATAAAAGTAGTAACCTCTCCACAGGTAGTGGCTGTAAAAATCGATGCCGCAGGTAATTCCAAAATTAGATGCTTTTCCGGTATTTTCACTTTCACCTTCCTGCGCATGGACATTCGCTGATAAAATAATTACTGCAATTAAAATGGCTGCTATTCGTTTCATGAGAAATAACCCCTTAATCATGTTAACCCCGAAGAAAAAAATGATATGGAATTGCTGAGGTAATATTTAATTGAAATTCTATAAATTATTATTTTACTGTCAATAAAAATATTATCAATTTTAGTCCGCCTGAAAATTTGTCAAATTTATTATATTGACAAAATAGATTTTATATGTAAAATCTATTTAATGATAAGGTGTATTTAAAGGAGGGCCGCGATGAGATTGCCTGCTGTTCGGACGATTTTTTTGATTCTAATGATAATGGTTTCTGCTTTTTATGTTTCTCTAAAAGCTGAAACTTACAGTGTCGGGGATAAAATTGAGGTTATATGGAGCGGCCAGTGGTACAAAGCGAAAGTTTTAAAGGTATCCGCTTCTAAATATTATATCACTTACATCGGCTGGGCTTCAAAGTGGGACGAATGGGTCGGGCCCGACAGGATCAGGAGAAAAGGAGCACCCATAAAAAAGAAAGAAAAAAAGGAGATAAAGAAAGACCCCTCGAAAGATTCAAAAACTGATTTTATCATGCCCATTCTCTACGGGGCGCCCACAATAAAACCCCGGAATAAAGTCGCATGGATGAGTTCCTATTCAATGAAAACCACTAACAGCCATTACGGCAATAGTGTTGTGGCATATTTTCCTGATGGAAAATCGATTGTTACCGGGGATGCCGGTGATTATACCGGATCGTATACTGAGGCGGGCAGTGTAATCCGCTGGGATTTGCGCAGCCATAAAAAACTGTGGAATGTAAAGCCCTTTAAGGGCACGCTCTATGGCGGTAACTTTGCCAGTATTGATGAACTGCAGGTAAGCCCGGACGGCAGATATATTGCTGTTGTTCCCTCGGGATCAAGGATAAATTGTCCCCTTGCGTTAAAGATAATAAATGCCCGTGATGGAAGTACCCACAGGACAATTGAAATTAAAAGTACATTCCCCCATTGCGAAGGAATACATAATGACAAATCAGTAATGCTCTTTCCAACAGAAGTGCACTTTTCAAAGGACTCCCGCTATGTGTATGCCCTTTTCAGAAATCAGTATGGTGCAAACTTCGGCAGCTGTACGCCCATGAGGGACAGGTGGATAGTTAAGATTGATATAAACAGTAAAGAGATTCTATGGAAGTACCATATAGTTGTCCCCCCCGTGCAGGAGATGAATTTTGCAAGGTGGAGATGCGGGCTACCCATGCCAAGAATGGACTTGAGCCCTGACGGGGAAAAGCTGGCTGTTGGCGGATGCATGGGAACAATCGCAATCATCAATACATCCAGCGGAAAGGAGATGTACAGGATACAATCCTTTGCAGTTGTATTGAGGAAGCTGAAACTTGCCAGGGGATATGATTTTACCGGCGGGCATGCACGTATCCGCGATAATTATGCCATTGCCGACCTTGCCTTCAGGCCCGGAGACAGCGATACAATATATGCTTCTGTGGGAAATTACGGCTATAAGACAATTATTGCCATGGCCAGCCTTTCAAAACGTAAATTTCACAGAAAGGTTTTAACATCAGTGGATGATCCCATGTGCAAGATTGAATTTAACCGTGACGGCAGGTTTCTTGCAATCGGGGGCAACCATCTCTACCTGCTCGATCTTAAGAAAAGGAAGACGCTATATTCGATTTACTGGTCCACGGGATGGGCGTATAAGTTCAGATTTAATCCCATGTACAAAGAGATTGTAACACCATCAGCAAAGGATATTGTTTTTCTCCATACACGCCCGCGGAGGAAAATATTTGTGGCGGGCAAAGACCTTGCGAACACCGGTTATTATTCTGGTGGCCATTCATCCATATATATGCGTTCAGTAAAGGGTGAAGTTATTCTTGGCTGGGATAACAGGAAAGTTGACGGCATTACATACAAAGAGCTTTTCAATACAGGCTTTAAATCTGAAAGCAATGAAGGCTCGGGAAAGTTCTTGTTTATAAAATCTGAATTTCCCGATGAAACAAGGAAGGTTGTTATATACGGAGGATTGACCAGGAGGGAATTGGATAAAAACTACCTGAGAAGCAGGCTCCCTGCCTGGGGCAGTTACCCTGAAAGCGAGGACATAATCTATCCTGAAGATAAAAAAGAAAAGATAATCGACTATTACAAGAAGAGTGAAAGTGAAATTGTAATGAAGAGAAATATCATTCAATACGTTTTCAGCTTCAAAGGTAAATACATGTCCCAAGACTGGCAGTCATACAGGGATAAATGGAAGAAGGACATCAATAAGGGAAACAACCCCGGGGAAGTTGGTAAACTGCTCATGGATTTTGAAAAAAAGATAAAGGATTCTGCACTGGTAAACAGGTGGAGGAGCTACAAAAGGAACCATTGGCATAGGGACTTGTGGAATGCCCGTAACTATATTCAGCTTGCCCATGCAATGAAACTAATTGATGAGCATGTGTATTTTAAGGCCCTTCAAGGTGATTTTGTAAAGAAGAGGAGGAAGTACTGGTTAAGGGAATTCGACGACGTGATAAAATACGGGGAACGCCGCAGGCGCGATATTAGAGACAAAAAGAGGAAGAAAATAGTAGTCCCCAGCGGTAAGGAAAACGAGATGCTGCGCTACGGGGTGACATCGGGCAACCTGGACAAGGTGAAGGCGGCCCTTGATGTCGGTGCAAACATCGATACAAGGTACAGGTTCGGAAATACCCTTCTAATGGAGGCCGTGGCGCGATCCCAGGTGGAGATTATCAAGTACCTCCTGAGCAGGGGCGCAAATATAAATGCAGTCAATGACCATGGCAATGGAGCGTTGATGATTGCTTCCAGCATCCAGACAGATGAATCTCCATGGATATTAAAATATATAATTAAAAAAGGCGCTAAAATTGATAACCAGGATAAGACAGGCTGGACGGCTCTGATGAATGCAGCCTACAGGGGCAATGGCGATTCTTTGGAGATATTAATCGGCTCAGGTGCAGACCTGCATTTAAAAAACAAGAAGGGTGAAACAGCCCTGAGCCTGGCAAGAAATCCCGGTATTTACAGGATGTTAAAAAAGGCCGGCGCAAAGTATTAATTGATAATTTAACTGGCATATATAATGGAGATTTAACATGAAAAAAGCTAAAAGAATAATTATTGTTATTTCAGTCCTCATACTGGCAGTTTTAACTGGCGGCTTAATTTATGCCAGGTATATTGTAAAAAGAAACCTTCCCGATTATAATCTGGATGTTTCCCTGAAAGGTCTAAAAGATAAAGTAACGGTTTACAGGGATAAGAATGCCATTCCCCATATATACGCAAAGAACGAAAATGACCTTGCCCGTGCAATTGGTTATGTTATGGCACAGGAAAGGTTGTGGCAAATGGACCTCCTCAGAAGGGTTACACAGGGGAGGCTGTCTGAAGCGCTGGGTGCCGAACTTGTTGAAGTTGATGAACTCATGCGGTCATTGAGGATCCCGGAAAAATCAAAGAAGGTTATGGCAAGTACGGAAAGTGAAATCATGGATAGGCTTTATGCCTTTGCCAACGGGGTTAATCAGTACATAGAAGACAACATAAACAGCCTGCCCTTTGAGTTCACCGTCCTTGGATATAAGCCGGAAAAGTGGAAGCCCCAACATACGGTTAACCTAATAGGCTACATGGCATGGGACCTCACTATGCCATGGAAAATTGAGGCCACCTACAATAAGATAATGAAGAAGGTGGACAAAAAGCTTTTTAAAGAAATAATCCCAAATTATGATGATAAAAAGACCCCCATTTTCCCGGGTTACTCAAAGGAGGAGATTTTTAAAGACCTCGATAGTGCATTGGTGAGGAAATCCTCAGTCCTGGAAGACCTTGGCCTTGTTTTATCCAGGGGGAGCAATAACTGGGCAGTTTCAGGAAAAAAAAGCATTACCGGAAAGCCCCTGCTGGCAAATGATATGCACCTGGGGTACATGGTCCCCGGCATCTGGTACCGCATGCATATAAGTGTTGAAGGAGTTATCGATTCAACCGGTGTTGCCCTTCCGGGTGCGGGGTACATAATAGCGGGCCACAACAGGGACATTGCATGGGGGATGACAAATGTAATGGTTGATGATATGGATTTCTTTGTTGAGAAGATAAATCCAGAAAACAGGGATGAATACCTTTACATGGGCAAGTGGAAAAAGATGGATATCCGTAGGGAGAAAATCAAAATTAAGGGAGGCCAGGTTTTAGAGCGTGAAATAAGGTACACAGTGCATGGCCCAATCATCTCAAAGTTTAAGAAAATAAAGGACAGGGCAATATCGATGCATTGGGTTGGGAATTATATGAGCAACGAGTTAAAGGGGGTTTATCTTCTTAATAAGGCAAAGAACTGGAAAGATTTTAAAAATGCCGTGAGTAATTTCCGCTCAATCAGCCAGAATATAGTCTATGCCGATGTAAAGGGGAACATCGGGCTTTACTGCTGTGCAGGCATTCCTGTTAGAAAGAAGGGCAGCGGCCTCAGTTTTTCTCCCGGATGGACAGATGAATATGAATGGAAGGGGCTTGTGCCCTTTGAAAGGCAGCCCCATGTTTACAATCCTAAAAGCGGCATGGTGTCGTCTGCCAATAACAAGACCGTTAATAAGAAATACCCCCATCACATTAGCCACTGGTTTTGCGTGGAGCACAGGATTAACAGGATCCGGCAGATTTTAAAATCTAAAGACAAGTTCACCGTGAGCGATTTTATGAAAATGCAGAATGATGTGAAGGCTTTAATTTTTGATATATTCGGCAAAGGTGTTGTCAAAACGGTAAAGGGCGGCAGCGCGCTGAGCGCTATTGAAAAAAAGGCGCTCAATATGCTGGAGGATTGGGACGGTACATACAAAAAGGACAGCCCTGCGGCATTAATATTTGAATCATTCTATTTAAAGTTTATTGAGAATACATTTAAGGATGAGATGGGCGAAAAGCTTTACATCGATTTTATAGATTTTATTGATGTTTCCGCCGTT
>JBHPHB010000042.1:0-18605 GCA_042569985.1 Spirochaetota bacterium
GGATATTGATATAATATTCTGCAGAAATGTTATGATATATTTTGACAGGAACCATCAGAGGGATTTAATCACAAAATTTCGTAACTCAATATATGATCATGGATATCTTTTCATAGGTCATTCAGAGACGCTCCATGCCATATCAGAGGACTTTACCTATAAAAAGGTATTAGATTCTCCAATATATATACCAAAGGACAGGAAATAATTAATGGATTTTAAATTAATTAATGTTGGCATAGCCGATTGCGGAATTTCAACATCTCCAGATATATTACGAACAATTTTAGGTTCATGTGTTGGCATCTGTCTTTATGAACCGGAAGAGAAAACGGGGGGGCTTTCACATATAATGCTTCCTGTTCGCAGGTCGGATTCTTCATCAGCTATGAAATATGCTGATACTGCAATTCCTTATTTAATAGATGAACTTGAGGAGATTGGTATTGTTAGGAAAAAACTTGTTGCTAAAATAATTGGCGGGGCAACCATGTTCAAGCTGTCTGCTGATGGTTTTATGAAGGACATTGGTAAGAACAATATAGAGAAAGTAAGGGAAATATTAAAAAATAATAATATAAAAATTATTTCCGAAGACCTGGGCGGGGATTATGGCAGGACAGTTGATTTTTATCTTGAAACCGGTGAAGTACGGGTTAAAACTATGAGTAATAAAGAAAAGATAATATAGGTAATAAAATGGAAAGTATGACGGGATATGCCTTTTTGGAAAAGAGTAATAATCAATTTTCTTTTTCTGTAGAAATAAAATCATTAAATTCACGGTATTTTGAAACTTATATTAACCTGCCAAGAATCCTAAGAAACGATGAAAATGATTTAAGTAAGATATTAAAGGACAGGTTCAACAGGGGCAAGATTGAGCTGAATATTGATATTTTTGATTGGACTGAGACAAGGCCGGTTTCTTTGAATAGCGATATTATTGAAAAGTATTACGGTGAATTGGAAAAAATTCAGAAAAGATTAAAGATTAAGGAGCCTTTAAAGTTTGAATCGGTCCTTATGCTTGAGGGATTAATTCATAGAGAGCGTTCTGAATTAAGTGATAATTCAAAAAGGGATATCTATAATACACTGAACCTGGTTATTGGTAAAGCTATTGCCATGAGGAATAAAGAGGGTACTGTTACTAAAAAAGATATATTAAGCTCCATTACATATATTAGCAAAGGGGTAAGAAGGATAAAAAGTCTTTCGAAAAATGTAAAAACTGAGAAGATTAATTTGCTGAAGAAGAGGATTAAAGATCTGGGAAGTGAGATTGATGATTTACGGGTCTTCTCCGAGATTGCAATTTTATCTGATAAGCTTGATATAAATGAAGAGCTTGTGAGGTTGTCCGATCATCTTACTAAATTTAAGGAAGTGGTTACAGGTAAAGGCCAGGTAGGCAAAAAGCTGGATTTTTTGTCACAGGAGATGTTTAGAGAGATTAATACGATTTCTTCAAAATCCAACAGTTCGGAAATATCGCATATTGTAGTTGAGATGAAGAACCATATTGATAAAATAAGGGAGCAATGCAGGAATATTGTTTAGTGCTAAGCCGCGGGCATAGTATTTTATATGATAGTCAGGATTTGTACTACTAAATGAAAACGACATTATTAAATATTGGTTTTGGTAATTCAATTGTTGCTGAAAGGGTAATAGCGGTTATTACTCCCTCATCGGCATCAGGGAAAAGATTGCGTGAGGAAGCAAAGGAAAATAACGCGTTGATTGACGCCACTCATGGCAGGAAAACAAGGGCACTCATAATTATGGATAGCAACCACATAATACTTTCGGCAATGCAGCCGGAAACAATTTCAAATAGATTAATGAATAAAGCAAATTAAAATGAATATAGTTATCTCCGCACCTTCCGGCACCGGAAAGACATCTCTCATAAAAAGGCTTTTACAGGGGCATAACATATATGAATTTTCCATATCTGTTACTACCAGGCCCATTCGTGAGGGTGAAAATGATGGTGTTAATTATTATTTTGTACCCGTTGAAGATTTTAAGGCTTTCATTGATAAGAATGAATTTATTGAATGGGCAATTGTTCATGGCAATTACTATGGAACTACCAAAAAAGAGATTGACAGAATAAGGAGGGCTGGGAATATCCCCATATTTGATGTAGATATACAGGGAGCAGTGCATTTAAAGGATCAATTAGAAGATTCTGTTTATATTTTTATTGTTCCGCCCAGTATGGATGAATTGAAAAAGAGGTTAATAAGCAGAAAAACCGAATCTGAAGACCAGATAAAATTAAGGTTAGAAAACGCCGGGGAAGAACTGAAGAAATATCATCTATTTGATTACATAGTTGTGAATGATGAAATTGAAGCAGCTGAGAAAAAATTACGTGCCATAATTAGCGCGGAGTTGTGTAAAAGGGATAGAATGAAATCCAGTTTAAACAAATTAATGGAGAACTGAAAATGATAATACCATTAGATAAACTTTTAATTTATGACAAGAACAAGTACCTGTTAGCTAAAGCGGCCATGGCTGCCATTGATAAGATTGGTAATATTAATAAATACCCCGAAGGGCCTAATAAATGGAAGATAGTGCCCAATGTTTTGAAGTTAGTCCTTGATGATGATATAAAGATTGATTTAAGTAAATTAGGTTTAGAAGAATAATCAAATGGATCATTCTTCAAATATTTAAGGTAGAAAGATAGAAGCTTTAATATTAGTTGGACCAACAGGGGTGGGCAAGACTGAGTTGTCTCTATGCCTTGCACAAAAGTTTCCCAATATCTTTGAGATTATTTCAGTTGATTCTGTACAGATTTACAGGCTGCTCAATATTGGCAGCGGTAAGCCGGGCCTTAAAGAAAGGGAAATTGTGAAACACCATCTTATAGATGTTGTTGATCCCGATTATTCTTTTTCTGCCGGTGATTTTTGCAGATATTCATTAAAGGCAGTGGAGAGTATAGTTGAAAAGAAAAGGATCCCTTTTTTTGTCGGGGGTACCGGATTATATATCGATTCTTTTTTCAAGGGCCTGTCTCAAATCCCCCATGCGGATCCGGCGATTAGAGAAGAACTTAATGATGAATTAAAAAGGAAAGGGCTCAGTGTTTTATATGATGAACTCTTATCCGTTGATAATGTTTTTGCTGCGAAGGTTCATCAAAATGACAAACAGAGAATATTGAGAGGCCTGGAGGTTTATAGGGCAACTAACAAACCCATTAGCAGTTTTTATTTATCAAAAAAAGGCCAACGCTCTGAGCGGACTTTTTACCTGGGGCTGAATGAAGATAGAACGGTTTTAAGAGACAGGATAGATAAACGGGTAGATGAAATGATAGAAAATGGGTTTGTTGAAGAGGTAAAATCTATTCGGGAAAAAGGTTATGGTCCTGAATTGAAATCGATGAACTCCATTGGATATAAAGAAATCAACATGTATATTGATGGAATAAATAATTTAAATGAAACTGTTAATTCCATTAAAACTGAAACAAAAAAATATGCCAAGAGGCAAAGGACCTGGTTCAGAAAGAACAAAGAAATTCAAATGTTTCAAGTTGGTGAAACGAACAACATAGAGGATATGGTAAGTTCATGGCTCGATGACGTTGAGTAAAAATAGCCTCATAGGGGCTTGAGAAGATTTATCCTTCCCTGTTATATGAAAAGTATACATGGAGAGGCTAAAATTTCCTTAAAAAATATAAAGGGGAAAACTAAAATGACAAAACAGATAAATAGTTTACAGGATATTTTTCTAAATACAGCTAGAAAGGAAAAGGTTGACATTACAATATATCTGGTTAATGGTGTACCCATTAAAGGGAAAGTGTTGAGCTTTGATACTTTTACAATACTTTTAGAGGTGGATAAGAAACAAAATTTAATTTATAAACATGCAGTATCAACCATAACTCCTTTTAAGCCAATAACATATAAGGAAAAGGAAGAAGAGTAGGGCTTACTGTAATTCATGGAATAGAGTAGATGTATGAAAAAATTTATTATTAGATTTATATTATTTCTCGTTGTAATATTGATAGTATATCTGCTTTTTATGTTAGTACCAAACATGTCAGTAAAGGAGAATAATATTGGCATTGTTGAAGATTTAAGAAGCAATAATATTGTTAAAATATTTTACGGCAAAAATAACTTAATATTAGAAAGTGTCATGCCATGGTGGTTTTCAATTTACAAGATGCCAGTTAAAAGATCTAAAATTTTTGATATAGGTATACCAATCCCCCCCATTGATAAAATGAAGGACCATCAATATTCAGTAAGGATGACAATTCAGGGGGTGTATGAAATTTTACCTGAAAAGTTTTATGATATATCCAGTTTAAAAGATAACGGCAGGCATTTGAACAGGGTAATCCATGTAATAATAAATGCCATGATGTTTAAAGAGTTGGACATGTATTTTACTCCATCTTACAGGGGTTTTGCCTTGCATAAAAACAGAGATACCATAATAAGCAATGTCAGGGATAATTTAAGGGAAAGGCTCCAAAAAATTGGTTTAAATTTGATAAGTTTTGATATTGCCGGTAAGGTTGTTATTCCCGATAATGCAACATATAAAGAGGGAGTTCGGCATTTCAGGGATATCAGGAGAATTGACAAAAATTCAGAAAAAGAATTGAGGAAGCTTAAAAAGGTACTGGAACAAAAAAGATTGCAAAACAAGGAGCTCTATAAAAAACTGTCCCAGTTATCTGGTATTATAAAAACGCACCCGTATATATTAAAGTATATGTACATTAATAAACTGGCAGATAATGTAAAAGTCATTGTCACTTCAGATAAATCGGGAATACCTTTAGATTTGGATAGATTTCCAAAAAGTAAAAAAAATGATAAAAAACAAGAAATTGATAATTTGAGATAAAATATTTATAGGAGGAGAAGATGCCCTGCGGTAAAAAGAAAAAGAGGAAAAAAATCGCTAACCACAAGCGGAAAAAAAGAAGAAGACAAAACCGTCATAAAAAGAAAATATAATGGAATAACAATAATGGATTGGCTCATATTAATCGCCAATCCTTTTTTGTGATAAAATGAGAAATACGAACAGTAAAACAGATGATTCAAACTTAACACCATCCCTGTGGAAAGCAAGGCGCTCAGAATTAAGGGGTTTCCAAAAAACATATTACTTAACAAAAAAAGAAGGCGATTATCTTAGGGTAGATTATAATCAAAAAGATAAGAGAGTCCGGCTTTATGTTGAGGTTTCAAAAGAAAAGGGAACGCCATACTATTCTGTTATCCATAATGGGGACATTGTCGTGGAGAGGTGTGTATTTAGCGGACGAGCATCTAACTATTCCAAAATATTCAAGGAAAGGGCCAAATTATTTTCTTCAATTCCCAACCCTGCCGTTATTAAGCTTGTAAATAAAAACTATGGAATATCTATAAAAAGCGATAAGAAAGCCAGCAGCAGTGAAAGCAGGCGTGAAGAAATCAGAAGAAAGTATTTTAAAGAAGATAGCAATGCGCCTGTTAGCCAACAGGGAGAATATGATGATATTGAATCTGCAAGTAAACTGGGACTGAGAGATGTTGTTGATTTTTTACTGGGAATTATAGCTTCCGGGGCAATCTTCTTTTTTTTGCGTTACAATTTTATTGCTGCCGGGGCTTTTGCGTCAATATACGGTATGATACTTGGCTCCATAGATATTTTTATCAGGAAAAGAGCACCGGCATACTTTAAAATGCTATTCTTCATAATCGTTGGCCTGATTTCATATATTTATGGTTACTTTATACTGTAATTTTCAATATGTGTATTTTAAAAGAATTGAGAAAAAGTTATAATTATATATTTTGTTCTTGAAAAGAATATTAAAATAATTAGACTATGTATTAAAATGAATGAAAAGATAAGTACATTAAATGCGTTACAAATTGTTTGTTTTAAAATTGGGTCGGAAGAATATGGCATAGATATCCTTCAGGTTCAGGAAATATTAAAGCTTCCTAAAGTAACAAAGCTTCCCAAATCAGTATCCTTTATTATGGGGGTCATTGATTTAAGGGGGAAGGTAATCCCAATTGTAGATTTAAGTACAAAATTTGATATTGAAACAGAGAGTACTTCAGAAGATAAAAGGACTGTGGTTGTTGACATTGATGGAAAGAAAATCGGACTTGCCATAGATTCTGTCAGTTATGTTGTAAAGGTTAACCAGGGTGATATTGAACCGCCTCCGCCTGTAGTTAAAGGTATTTCGGGTAAGTATATTGTGGGTATTGCCAAACTGGAAGAGAGCTTTGTTGTAATTCTTGATATCCGCAAGATCTTCTCCAAAGAAGAACTGTCTAACCTCTAATATATTTTTAAAACATTTATTAAGTTTTTATTGTGCATTAGTTTTTGAAACAATGTAATTTTAATATGCGGCAATTAGGATTGTTTCAATTTCTTTTTCGTCAATACTTCTGGGGGCATTTTCGTAGAAAGGATAAGTCATTGCCAGTTTTGAGATTTCTTCGAAATATGTTTTTTCAATATTGAAAGTTGAAAGCCTCTGTGGTATGGCTACATCACTCTCAAGTTTTCTTATGGCTTCAACCGATTTAATGGCTGCTTCAATGACGGTAATGTTTTTTACATCTTCTCCCATGACCTTTGACATTTGAACATACTTACCCGGAGAAGAGGTAAGATTGAATTCCATAATGTGAGGTAAAATTATACACATTGCCTTTTCCACACTCAACTCGGTTAATGAAGCCAGGGCAAGTGAAATGGCTAGCGTCACAGAAAGGTATGCCGTGGAAAATGCAATGCCCGACATTACAGATGCTGTGGATAGATAAATTCTCGTGGTACTGTTGTGGCTATCTCTGTAAGTGAGGGGAAGGTTTCTGAAAGTAAGGTCGATTGACTTTAGGGCATAGGTGTTAATAATATCGTTGTTGTGTTTTGATATAACCGATTCCATTGACAGGGCAAGGGCACTAATTGATGTTTGCATTGATTTGTCCTCATCAATTCTTAGAGAAAGAGTGGGGTCTACAATTGCCGCTTTTGGATACAGGCTTTCGTTATAATAAATCTTCTTTGTGGATCCGTGAATTTCATTTAAATAAAGCATGGGCGCTATTTCAAAACCAAATGCCGGATATGCGGGCATAGTTATAAATGTGACACATTCATTCATGTTGGTAGGTTTTTGGAAAAGGTCGTCACAAAAAATATAATTATTAGTGAGCAGTGCAATTGTTTTAGCTGAATTTATTGCCTCAACACTTCCAAATCCGATTATAACATCACATTGAGTTTTTTTTGTAAATGTTACAGCAATGTCAATATCTTCGGTATTTGGTACGGCAGGAATCTGGTCGTAAACTATAAAGCTAAAATCAGCTTTTTTTAATTTGCTGCCCATGGATTCTATTGCATCCTGGTAGAGCTCAAAATCATTTTCAGTAGTAATGAGTATTAACCTTGAACCATACTTTGATAATATATCAGCAATATTCTCCATTATATCATAGTTGATATATATCTCTGTGGGAAGATGGAATTCCGGTGTAATATTTTTAGCCAATTGTTTCCTGCTTAAATTGTAGTGTGATTTAAGAACTTACCTATTTAATTTATCGCCAAAATAAATAGTCTTTATGCAATCTTTTTTTAAATATTTTCATCGAAAGAAATTTTTAAAACTTGTTAAACAATATAAATTGGAATGTATTTTTAAGGACTCCTTTTATATTTACATAAAAAAAGCGGAAATATTCCAATATCCCCGCTTATTTTATCTATATTATTTTATGTTAATAATCTAAATTATTGTCTTAAAAGAAAACTGGCAATTTTATCTGCAACCCTTTCAAGCATCTTATTGTCATTAAAATCATATGAACCATTATCTATGCGTTCTTTGATTTCCCTGACTCTTTCCATTCTAATGTCGGGAGTTTCCTTTATGACCTGAGCATTCCTTGAAATATCAGCAGCCTTTTTCCCTTCAGTCGAAATTTGAACTGAATCATTTTTATTCGACTGTTTAACGTCTTTAGGCGACCGGGATTTCTTTGGCTCAACAATGTTGTTTATGTTTCCAATTTTATCAATAACCATTTTTTTTAACCCTTACTTATTCTGATAATAATAATATCGGTTAATTTTGTCAATTCTTTAATGAAAATCGATCTTATTAAATAAATTTATATAAGTTGTGTATAAATTTCAAGTTTTATTTGTCAATTTTATGTTTTATGTCCTGTTACTGATTGCAATGGTAAATTCACCTTTTTCTTTAATATTATCTAAATTCTTTAAAATATCATCGCTCGTACCATGTATAAATTCTTCATACATTTTGGTCATTTCTCTTCCAATAAAAATGTCATGTCCATTGAATATTTCACATATATCGGTTAAGGTTTTTTTTATTCTGTGGGGTGATTCATATATGACAATAACACCGTCAAAGTTTTTTAGCTCAAGAAGTTCCTTTTTTCTTTTAGCTCCTTTTTTGCTCAAGAAACCGCTAAAAGCAACAGCTTTACCCCTGAATCCTGATACTGATATTATCGATGTTAGTGCCGAAGGCCCGGGGATAGGAATTACTTTTATGCCATTGGCCCTGGCATAATTGACAATTTTATTCCCGGGATCCGAAACACCGGGTGTCCCGGAATCTGTGAGATATGCGGCATTTTTGCCCTGTTTTAAATTATCAATTAACCTATTGATTTTTTTTTCTGATGAATGAGAATGGAGGGATAATTTGGGGACTTGAACATTATAGTGATTTAACAGCTTGGAAGTCTGCCGTGTATCTTCGCAATAGGCAATATCAATTTTATTTTTTAGAGTATTCACAGCCCTTATTGTAATATCATCCATATTTCCGATGGGTGTTGAAATTATGTACAGTTTTCCTTGCTCCATATTTAATTTATTAATTATAATGATTTTTTGTAAATCTTTTTTTCAATTAAAAATTTATATAAACAATCTTGACTTTTTAAAGATGTTAGATACTATATTCATATTGAATAATAATTATTTGCTCAAAAATTTCTGAACTTTATCATATATATTTTGTCTATACCTATAGAATAAATCCTATGGAAAAATAATTACCTTTGAAAGGGGGCAGCATGCATTTAAGAAATAAAGTGATTATACTTTTATCAATAATATTAATATTTTCCTGTGATGATAAAAATCACGAAAATGTTACTTCAAGCTATAATATATCCGTAACTTCCACTTCGCAAAAAAAATATGACAGCCTCAATAATATGTGGGAGAAGGTTAAGGGTTTTGAGAAAAAGGGAAGGCCCCGGTCAGCATTAAAGGAAGTACAAAAAATATTGAAGCATGCAAAGAAAACAAAAAATTCACCCCAGATTGTTAAGGCGGAAATATACAGGGTAAAATACATGATGAAAGTTGGCAGGAAGGAATTACCCAAAGTGATTAAGCTCCTTGAAGTGGAAACAAAAAATGCGGGGTTTCCGGAAAAGCCGATTCTTCAATCTATGCTTGCGGAAGTATACTGGAATTATTTTAAGGTGAACAGGTATACATTTTATAAACGGACTAAAACATCAACAAAGGGAAAGGACATATCCACATGGAGCCTTCGAAGAATTATGGATAGGATTTCCCAACTTCATTTGTCTTCCCTTTCTTATTCTGCAAAACTGAAAAAATTAAGAATTAATATCATGGATGATGTAATTATCAGGGGCTGGTCACCCAGATTATTCAGGCCTACGCTTTATGATTTTGTTGCCCACAGGGCCCTGGGTTTTTTTATGCGTGATGAGAGTATGATAAGGGCCTTCTATGATTTGGGGCTGGATAGTGAGCAATACTTCTCAAAATCAGAAGACTTTGCGCAAATGGAAATTCAGGCAAAGGATAAACTGTCGTTGAAATATATTGCCATGGTTATTTTTCAGGACCTCACAAAATTTCATCTTAAAGAAAGACAAATTGATCCAAGCCCATTGGTTGATGTTGAGCTGAAAAGGCTCAACTTTCTTCGAAGTAAATCTACCCATGTTGATAAGGATAATTTGTATATCAACGCACTGAAGTTGCTTAGGGATAAATATAAAGGGCACAGTGTCTCGGGTCTTGTTTCATACGAGATTGCAAAGTGGTACAGCTCAAAGGGATTAGCATGGAAGAAGTCTCAGCCTGTTAATCACAAGTGGTCAGTTAAAAAGACCATTGATATTTGCGGTAATGTGGTTAAAAAATTTCCGCATACGGAAGGGGCAAAATTGTGTAAACCGCTAACGAACAGTATAAAATCTCTCAAGGTTGGATGCGAAAGTGTCAACTTGCCGTATAAACCTTTCAGGGCCCTTGTTAAGTACAGGAACATCAGCTCACTCTATGTGAGAATAATTAAAATTGACGGGAAGATGAGGCATTATCTTGAAAAGACCTGGGACCACAGGAAGAACAAGGTCAATAAACTGAAAAGAATGGAATTTCTTTACGAATGGAGTGTGGACCTGCCCGATGACGGTGATATGCGTTACCATTCAGCTGAAATAAAAATACCGCAACTGGCGCATGGCCCGTATGTTGTTATGACAGGTACAGACAGAAAATTTTCCTATAATAAAAATGCCGTTGCCTATACGGTCACCGAAGTATCCAGCCTCAGTTTCACTCACAGAATTGATAAAAAGAAGGGCGTTGCAATCTATGTTTTCCATAGAAAAAGCGGTAAGCCCCTTAGCGGCGTCAAAGCAGTCATAAAGGCTAAGAAATATGATTATTCGGTAAGCAGGTATGTGACAAAAGTTGAAGGTACCTATATTTCAGATTCTAAAGGCCATATTTATCATCCAATGGAAAAGAGAAAATATTATTACAACATGTTTGTTGAACTGGAAAAGGGAATAGATAAATTTAAGAGCCCGGTTTCCAGTTATTCATATTATAACAGGCATACTGCCAGGAACAAAACATATTTTTTTACGGACAGATCCATTTACAGGCCCGGACAGACCATATATTTTAAGGGCATTATCTTTCATGTTGATAAGGGCAAAAAACCGGGAATACTCCCCGATACCGCCTCAAAAATTGAATTCCTGGACTACAATAATCAGAAAATCAGCGAGCTCAGAGTAAAGTCTAACGAATTTGGGGCAATCAGCGGGAGTTTTGTCGCGCCCAGGGGTGTTCTAACGGGGCGCATGTCAATCAGGAATGCCTGGGGAAGTGTGTTTGTGCGGGTTGAGGAATACAAGAGGCCCAAATTTGAGGCTAAGTTTGAGCCCATAAAAGGAAACTACAGGTTAGGGTCTGATATTAAGGCAAAGGGATTGGCAATATCATATTCAGGCGCACCCCTTACCAATGCCAGGGTGAAGTACCGGGTTGTGAGAAGGATTTATTTTCCCTACACCTGGTGGAGCTGGTATTATCTGAATTTCAACAATAAGAAGACTGTAATAAAAAGGGGCATTGCAAAAACTGACAAAAGGGGGGAGTTCAAAGTTGAATTTAAGGCAATGCCCGACAAAAGGATACCTAAGTCTGAAAAGCCACTGTTTTATTATGAGATCCATGCGGATGTAACTGATATATCCGGAGAGACTCACAGTGCCGTAGCAGTCGTGCGTGCCGGGTATATTGCTCTTGCCGTTAATGTTTATCACCTCCATGGAAACGTGGATAATACCAAGCCATTGGAACTTAAAATTGATACCAGGAATTACAGCGGTGAAGTGGTTTCCGCCAGGGGGAGCGTAAAAGTATCGAGGATAAAAGATCCCGGCAGGATTCTCCGCACAAGGCTTTGGTCAAAACCTGACAGGTTTACCATGACAAAAGAAGAGTATGTTAAAAATTTTCCCAATGATATTTATAATGATGAGATAAATTTTAAGAAGCGTAAACTGGAAAAACCAATCTTCATTAAGGGCTTTAACACCAAAGAAAACAAGTGGATTAGGCTTACCGACATTTCGCATTGGGAAGAGGGCCATTATCTTTTTGAGCTTGAAACAATGGATGCCTATGGCGGCAAAATACTATACAAGAGATATTTTTCTGTATATTCGCCAAAGGAGGGCAATTTCAAAAGGAAAACATACATCTACAGTTCACTTCTAAAGAGGAATGTTGAACCGGGAAGTGATGCTAAGATAATCTTTGGATCTGCTGCTGAAAATGTGCATATAACCCTAAACATTTTAAGGAAGGGTAAGGAATCAGAAAAGAGATATATTAAGCTTAATAAAAACAAAAAAATAATTTCAATTCCCATCAGGGAAAGTGACAGGGGGAATTTAAATTACAGGTATGTTTTTGTAAAAGATAACAGGCTCTATGCCGGTTATGGTACAGTTTATGTTCCCTGGACCAATAAGCGATTAAAGGCAGAGTTTATTACATTCAGGAACAAGCTAAAGCCCGGCACCAGGGAGGAATGGAGGATTAAGATTTCCGGCTTTAAGGGCGAAAAGGTTGCTGCTGAAATTGCTGCATCCATGTACGATGCCTCCCTTGATTCATTTTACTACCATTCATGGTATTTCAATGTTCACCCTTCTTTTTATAATTATCAGAACTGGGGAAGCAATCCCGGCTTCGCAGCCAGGTATTCAAACCTGCTGGCAATAAACTGGAATAAGCACATTAGGAGATACCACAGGCGTTTTGACAGGCTCAACCTTTTTGGCACCTATTTTTACAGCAGGGGAAGGAGGTACAGGTATAGGAAAAATGGCGGGGCATCGGGAATGGCAGATTATTCTGTTGATGATGAGAAGTCAAAAAGTGAGATAATGAGAAAACCAAGAACTGCAAAAAAGAAAGATGCCAGTAAGCCGGTAAGTGCAAATCAGCCGACACTGACCGGGAAGGAAAGTCCTGCTCCCAAAGATGAAAAAATCCAGGTAAGAAAGAAGCTTGATGAAACGGCATTTTTCTTTCCCCACCTGAAAACCAACAGGAAGGGTGAGGTCATCATATCATTTACTGCTCCCGAGGCATTGACAAAGTGGAAGGTACTGGGATTAGCCCATACAAAGGACCTGGAATCGGTTGTCTTTAGAAAAACGCTGGTTACCCAGAAGGAGTTAATGGTAACTCCAAATCTTCCCAGGTTTTTAAGGCAGGGCGATAGAGTAACCATTAGCTCAAAAATAACGAATTTATCAAAAAACAAATTAACAGGGAAGGCAAGCCTTAAGCTATATGATGCCATTACCATGAAGCCCATAGACAATAAGTTGGGCAACCTGGATAAAACAAAGAGATTTGCCGTGGATTCAAAGGGCAACACCGCGGTGAGCTGGGACCTTAAAATTTCCCATACTGTTCAGGCCGTTATTTGCAGGATTGTGGCAAGTTCCGGTTATTTTACTGACGGTGAGGAAAACGCACTGCCTGTATTATCAAACAGGATCCTTATTACCGAAACGATGCCCCTGCCGGTCCGGGGCAGGGAAGAGAAGAATTTTATCTTTAAGAAACTCCTTAATTCGGGGAGCTCAAAAACATTAAAGCATGAAAGGCTCACGCTTGAATTTACGTCAAACCCCGTATGGTATGCCGTACAGGCATTGCCCTATCTGATGGAGTATCCCCATGAATGCTCTGAGCAGGTATTCAGCAGGTTTTATGCAAATAGCCTTGCGTTTCACATTGTCAATGCAAGCCCAAAAATTAAGGCTGTTTTTGATAAATGGAAAAGCAGCAAAGCCCTGTTATCCAATTTGCAGAAAAATGAGGAGCTTAAATCTGTGCTCTTGCAGGAGACTCCCTGGGTCCTCAATGCCCATAGTGAGGAACAGAGTAAGAAGAGGGTGGCCCTGCTTTTTGACCTTAGCAGGATGTCCCGGGAAATGACAAATGCATTTTTAAAGCTCAGGGAGATGCAGGGATATAATGGCGGGTGGCCCTGGTTTAAGGGGTTCCCCGAAAGCAGGTACATTACCCAGCATATTGTTGCGGGCATTGCAAAGCTAACAAAGCTTGGTGTCCGGTCTGCAGGCATAAACAGGACAAAGAAGATGACCGGAAAGGCTGTGAGGTTTCTGGATAACAAGATGAAACGGGATTATGATTACCTTTTAAAATACAGCAATGACCTAAAGAAAAAGCATATTAGCTATATAATTTATCATTACCTCTACACCAGGAGTTTTTTTAAGGATATCCCAATAAGCAAGAAACATATGGAAGCCTTTAACTACTGGAAGGGCCAGGCTGTTAAGTACTGGGTAACCGGGGGGCCCTATACCAAGGGCATGGCTGCCATTGCACTATCCAGGTTTGACGATGCAAAAACAGCCGGGGAAATAATTGTATCCCTCAAGGAGCATGCAATATACCACGGGGAACTTGGAATGTATTGGAAGGAGAATGTTGGCGGTTATTACTGGTACCGGGCACCCATTGAAACCCAGTCACTTTTAATTGAGGCTTTTAATGAAGTTTCAAGGGACAGAAAATCTGTGGATGATATGCGCACATGGCTTTTAAAAATGAAGCAGGTACAGCATTGGAAAACAACTAAGGCAACAGCTGATGCGTGCTACGCCCTGCTTCTTGGCGGAACAAGCTGGTTTAAGGATACAAAAGTTGCCGAGATTTATATGAATTCAAAGCGCATCGATCCTCTTAAGATGGGAGCATCTGTTGAGGCAGGCACGGGTTATTTCAAACTTAACTGGAAAAAGAATGATATAAGATCGGAGATGGCGCGGGTGACAGTAAATAACAGGAACGAGGGCCCTGCATGGGGGGCATTGTACTGGCAGTATTTTGAGGATATGGATAAGGTGACTTACCACAAGACCCCCCTTGTGTTGAAGAAGGAGATTTTCAGGGTCAGGTATACCGATAAAGGAGATGTCCTTGAGCCCATTACGGGTAAGACCTTACTGAAACCGGGGAACAGGCTGAAAGTGCGCATAATTCTTAAGGTGGACAGGGATATGGATTATGTGCATATGAAAGACCTCAGGGCTTCGGGAGTTGAGCCGGAGAATGTATTGTCCTCCCATAAGTACCAGGACGGCCTTTGGTATTATGAGAGCACAAAGGACACTGCAACTCATTTCTTTTTTGAGAAGCTTCCAAGGGGGACCTTTGTTTTTGAATATCCCCTTATGGTTAATCTCAGGGGAAATTTTTCAGCGGGCATTGCCACAATACAATGTATGTATGCCCCTGAGTTTACATCGCATTCAGAGGGCACAAGGATTACAATAGAGTAGGTGTGCACCCCCAAACCCCGCGTTCTCAGGAGGAGATTGATGGCAGGCTTTTTTAAAACATCCTGTTTTGTGCCTGCAGGCGGACATCCTGTCCGCACGCAATGCTGGCACAGCGCCCTGAGCGAAGCGAAGAAGTGCCCTTGGGGTAGATGTGCCGAAAGGCGTTTCCCCGGAGGGGGCTTAAGAAAATATTTTTTATTAAGTTCATTTTTAAAGTCACCCTTTGGGGGATTTAGGGGGCCGATTAAATGAGAGTATTAATTTTAAAATGAGAGGATCAATATGAAAAAAAGCATCTATCTGTTAATATTTTTTATATCGGTGGGGCTGCTAAATATCAAAGCAGAGGATAATGTTAAGAGCAGGCTCAAAATGAGGTCAAAGATTGACCATGTAATGGTATACAAGGACAGGGCCCTTATTACGCGGAAGTCTAAAATTGGCAGGATGAGCCCCGGTTTATATGAGATAATTATCCGCGATTTACCCTATTCAATTCAGGATGATTCCGTGAGGGCGGAAGTGCCCGGTATGGAAAGCATCAAGATACTTGACGTTGAGGTTAAAAGCTACCAGCAGAAATATGCCAAGGACATTAAGATCCGCAGCCTAAAGGAAAACCTTGAAAAGCTGGAAGAAAAAATGAAAGAATTTAAGGATAAGGGGAATATAATTAAGTTTCAGAAGAATTATCTCTATGAAGTAAAGGAATCATTTCTTGATGCTTCTCAAAAAAGTGATAAGAAAAACAAGGGAACTTCCCCGCAGCTTTTAATTAAAGATTATAATGAGATGATGAGTTTTTTAACGGACAAGCTGAATAAAAATTTAAATGATATGCGAAATTTAAACAGGAAAAAGGAGGCCCTTCGCATTAGAATTAATTTGATTAAGGGTCAGATGAGGAAGCTCAACGTAAACAGGTCTTCTATTATATGGAAGAAATATGTTAAGGTTACTGCTCATGTTAAGGAGGCAACATCGTTTACCATGGAATTGGCCTATATAAATTTCAATACAAAATGGAAGCCCGCATATGATATCCGCATCTTTTTTAATAAGAAGAAGACCGAGTTTAACGGTTATGGCATTGTTTCTCAGAAGAGCGGTGAGAACTGGTTAAATTCAAGGCTGTCATTCTCCACGGCAAGGCCTTCTGTGAGGGGCTGGGTTCCCGAGATCAAGCCTCTCTATGCAACAATTGTATCAAAGCGGACTCATGTCCACAAAGATGAGCAGAAGTATACGGGACAGCAGAAAAAGTTGAGCCAGGCCAAGCAGGTTGGCTCACTTGTTTTTAATGTTACAAAGAGGGCCGATATTTCCGGAGATGGTTCACCTCACCGAACACCCATAAGCAGGCAGACTTTCCCGGTTTCCTTTGAGTATATTTGTATACCCAGGCTGAGCCCCTATGCCTATCTCCAGGTTATTGGAAAAAACACAATGGAAAAGCCCATACTTAAGGGTGATCTGAATATATTTATAGAGAATGATTTTGTCGGTTCATCCTATGCCGGTGACATTCTTCCCGGTGAGAAGTTTGAACTCACACTGAGTGTAAATGAGAATGTCCGCATAAAACGCACCCTTGAGGATAAGGTTGATAAAAAGGCAGGCACCTTTACAAGTGACCGCAGGCTTAAGTATTCATTTATGATTTCAATTGAAAATTTTTCAAAGCAACATATTACAATGAATGTGCTCGACCAGATTCCCGTGAGCAAGTCTCATGATCTTGAGATTATGGATGTTAAGTTTTCACATAAGCCCGTCATGAGAAATAAAAGGGGAATAATTAAATGGACATTTAAGATGGCCCCAAAAGAAAAGAGGGAGATTAAGTTTTCCTTTGCAGTTGAAGTTCCCAAGGGCAAGGACCTGGCATTTTATAAGAACAAGTTGAAGCGTAAAACCTCTTTACAGGAACTGAACCAAATGGAAATACAGGATAATATTAAAAACTATAAAAAGGGTTCAAAGCAAAAGAGGTCGGGGATGAAGGTTCAAATGTATTGAGGTTTCACCCTCCTGGCCCCCCTCAAGGGGGGTGGAAAATGGTATGCAGAAAGCATAAGGCCTGGAGGGGTATCCGTCTATAGCCCTGCGGAACTCGCTCCGCTCAAACAGTCCTCGGGCTCTATCCGAACACCCACTCCACGGCCAATATCATGATATATTACTTTATACTTTTACCTGGATAACAATTTGATATAATATTGATTGACAGTTTTTTAAATATTCCAAATAATAGGGAGCCCCCCTCCGGGGGGTATGGGGGGAGTTAAGGGGAGTGGGAAAAGAATAATAAATGAATAAAAATAAAATTGATAAAGAACAATCTAAAGAAAACAGCCCGCAAAAGATCCTGGTGTTCCAGCAGAATGGCAGCGGCGAGCGGAAAATTGAGGGTGTAAGAAAATACGGGGAAGGGCTTTTTGAGCTGGAAGTAGTTTCTATTGATGAAGAACTTCCACGGGTTATTGATGACCCGCAAAAGTATTTGCCTTCAAATATTGATGCAGATTTAGTGCTGGATTTCTTAAAGCATCCGGATCTCTCCATTGACCTGTCAAATTTATGCGAAGAGAAAAAAATACCACTTGTATCATCGGGAAAAAAGCTTGATAGCCACTGGGCCTTAACTCCGCCAACATGATGTGGCCTTAAAAGGCAGGTCTGTCTTGGGAAATATGGAGAGATTTTCGGCACCCCGGAACTGGAGGTGGTAATATCAGATCAAAAAATTGTGAAAATCAATGTTTTAAGAGGCGCCCCATGTGGGGCAACCCATAAGGCATCTAAAAGTATTATTGGTATTGATATTGATAATGCCCAAAGTGAATTTGGCCTGAAAACTCAATATTTCTGCTTTGCCGACCCTTCAAAATTTGATCCAATCCATGGAAAAAGTCCCGTGCACTTTGCCGGTGACGTGCATACCATTGCATTGAAGAGGGCTATTAAGAAGGTTTTAAAGGGTTAATTGTTTTTACAAATAACCCCTTTCTATAGCAGCCCCCCAAACCCCTCGTTCTCAGGACGAGGGGTTTGGCCCTTCGGGATGCTTCGCGAGCAATGCTGGCACAGGATGTGCCGAAATACATTGACCCGGAGGGGGGGCTTGCAAAATTAATTACTCTGCAATCAATTGTATAATAAATAATAAAGGGTGTATTGAAAAAGATTAAATGCTTTATAAAATTATAATTCCAATTTACTGAGATTATAAGTCCCCCTCCGGGGGATTTAGGGGGCAGGTTAAAGGAGTGTATTTTATTTCATCATAACTGAAAAGAGGATTGTAAATAAACTCAAAACATACCCGATTAATATTGACATAAATTTGTTATTAAAAAC
>JBHPHB010000043.1:0-18320 GCA_042569985.1 Spirochaetota bacterium
ATCCCAAGATGTCAAAGTTTATTTTTACTGCGAGAAACGGGATTCACATCATAGATTTACAAAAGACATTGCAGCGTATAAAGTTTGCTTATAATGCAATGAAAGAATTATCTGAGAAAGGCGGCAAGGTCCTGTTTGTCGGGACAAAGAAACAGGCGCAGGCTGCAATTGTGGAGTATGCAACTAAATGCGAGATGTTTTATGTTTCCGAAAGATGGCTTGGAGGATTGCTTACAAACTTTAAAACTGTAAATAATTCAATTAAGAGGCTTAAGTCACTTGAGGTAATGTCGGAAACCGATAACTGGGATGCTGAAACCAAAAAGGAAAGATTAGATCTTAACAGGGAATTAACAAAAAAGGATAAGATTCTTTCCGGCATAAAAGATATGGTTAAGCTGCCCGATGCTTTATTTATTATAGACCCTAAAAGAGAGGCTATTGCGGTAAAGGAAGCAAAAAAACTTGGCATACAGATTTTTGCTGTTGTAGATACAAACTGTAATCCCGATGAGATTGATTTTCCTATTCCCGGCAATGATGATGCCATAAGGGCGATTGCACTGTTCCTTGATACAATGGCAAGGGCCATTATTGAAGGTGCTTCCGGCGGACAGGTTGAAGAGGAAGAAGTTGAAACAGAAGAGGCAGAAGAATCCGTTGAAGTAGAGGTTTCAGAAACCGATGATGCTCCTGAAAGCAAAGAGGTAAGTACTGATGAACCTGAAAAGCAGGAAGTTAAAGAGGAATCAGAAGAAATAAAAGCTGATGCCGTTAGCGAAGAACCTGCTGCACCTTCAACTGAGACAGAAGTGGACGAGAAGAAACCTGAAGAAAAAGTAGAGGAACCAAAGGTAGTTGAAGAAAAAAAGGAAGAACCAGAAGAGAAAGAAGCATAGATTTCAAAAAGTTAATGTTTTTAATTGAAATTAACCGATTCCAATTCGGTTTGTAGAAAATTATTTTAAAGGAGTTATATAAAGTGGCTGAAATAAATAGTGATATGTTAAAAGAACTTAGAGACAGGACCCAGGCAGGGTTACTGGACTGCAAGAAAGCACTGGCTGAAGTTGACGGTGATATGGAAAAAGCAGTTGATCTATTAAGGAAAAAAGGGCTTGCCGCAGCAGACAAGAAAATGGGTAGAGAAGCAAATGAGGGTATTATTGCTTCGTATATTCATAGCAATAATAAGATTGGCGTTTTGCTTGAACTGAGGACTGTAACTGATTTTGTAGCAAAAAATGAGGACTTTCTGAACCTGTCCAAGGAACTGTGCATGCAGATTGCCGCTGCAAGTCCGCTGTATATATCAATAGATGATGTACCTGAAAGTGAAATTGAAAGGGAAAAAGAAATTTACAAGGAACAAATGAAGAGTTCCGGAAAGCCTGAAAATGTTCTTGATAAAATTGTTGATGGTAAGATAAATAAGTATTTCTCTGAAATATGCCTGCTGGAACAGACTTATATAAAGGACAATAATGTTGTAATTAAAGATCTGATAAAGGAAAAGATAGCAGTATTTGGTGAGAATATTGAAGTGGGTAAATTTTCCAGATTTCAGATTGGTGCATAGCAGCAGGTTTTATTACCCCAATTTAAACAGGATGTAATATTGAAGTCAAAAATTAATAGTTCACAACCATATAAAAGAGTCCTTCTAAAATTGAGCGGCCAGGCTTTAGCCGGTGAAGGTAATAATATTGATCCCCTTGTTTTAAAAAAAATTGCAGGTGAAATTAAGGAAATCCATAAACTTGGAGTCCAGTTGGTTATAGTTGTTGGGGGCGGCAATATAGTAAGGGGTTCGGAATTGGAAAAGCTTGGCATAAAAAGAACCATTGGTGATTCCATGGGAATGCTGGCAACAATTATGAATGCCCTGGCTTTTAAGGACGTCCTTGAGGATATGGGTGTTTCTTCACGTGTTATGACCTCTGTTGAAATGAAGGAATTTGCTGAACCTTATATAATTGATAAAGCAGAAAGCCATCTAAATAATAATCATGTTGTTTTTGCGGCAGGTGGAACAGGCCATCCATACTTTACAACAGATACTGCCGCAAGTCTCAGGTCAATTGAACTGAAGGCAGATGTACTACTCAAAGCCACGAGAGTTGACGGTGTTTATAGCGGTGATCCGGAAAAGGATAAAAATGCAGTAAAATTTGATTCAATTACATATGCTGATGTATTAGAGAAACAGCTCAGGGTAATGGACCTTACGGCTATTTCATTATGCATGGATAATAAAGTTCCCATAATCGTTTTTGACCTATTTAAAAAAGAATCGTTAAAGAATATTATATTAGGGCAAAATATTGGGACCAGAATTTCTTTTTGAAGGGAGGTTTTATGGTAGATGAAATAATTGATGATGTTGAAAAGAGGATGACAAAAAGTATTGGAAGTCTGCAGAGAGATTTTGCAGCAATACGGACTGGAAGGGCAACTCCGTCAATGTTTGATGGCGTAAAAGTTGAAGTTTATGATACAACTATGCCTCTCAATCAAGTGGCAACAATTTCAATACCCGAGCCAAAGCTTGTTGTAGTGCAGCCATTTGATCAAACTAATCTTGACGAAATTGAGAAGTCCATTTTAAAATCTGATTTATCTCTTAACCCTTCTAATGACGGTAACCTCATCAGGATACAGATTCCGGATTTGACTGAAGAGCGCAGGAAGGAATATGTTAAGCTTGCTAAACAAAAAGCTGAAGACTGCAAGGTGTCGGTGAGGAATATAAGAAGAGATGGAAATGACATGATTAAGAACCTTGAAAAAGATAAGGACATTTCCGAAGATGAATCCAGAAGTGCCCAGGGCGATATTCAGAAAAAAACTGACAAGTACATCGAAGAAATTCAGAAATTAACGGAGAATAAAGAGAAAGAAATTTTAAGTATCTAATTTGCATGAAGGATTATGGGAAATTAATTGAAACTGATATGATTCCTCGCCATGTTGCCGTTATAATGGATGGTAATGGAAGATGGGCTAATAGCAGATCACTTCCAAGAATGGAGGGGCATAAGCGGGGAGCAGAAATTATTGAACCCCTTATGGATGAGGCAATTGAGCTGGGGATCGAGGCAGTATCCCTTTATGCCTTTTCAACCGAAAATTGGCTCAGGCCAAAAAAAGAAATTATCGGATTATGGGGGTTGTTGGAATTATTTTTTAATTCCAAAATTAACAAAATTAAAGAAAAGGGAATTAGAATAAAGCATTCTGGCTCAACAAAAAAGCTTCCCGCGCGGACAAAAAGAATAATTCAAAAAGCTGTTAAAGAAACTAAGAATAATGATAAGTTGACTTTAAATTTTTGTGTTAACTATGGCGGGAGACAGGAGATTGTTGAGGCTGTTAATAAGTGGCTTGTAAAAAGAAAAGATAATGAAAAATTAACTATTGGCAAACTGGATAAAAATCTATACACAACAGGCCTTCCGGAAGTTGACCTTTTGATAAGGACGAGCGGTGAATACAGGATCAGTAATTATTTCTTATGGCAGCTTGCTTATACTGAGTTAGTTTTTATGGATGTGCTCTGGCCCGATTTCAAACCACACCATCTAAATAAAGCAATCTACATTTATCAGCAGAGGGAAAGGAGATACGGCGGAATATGAGTGATATAAAAAGGAATACATTATTCAGGGTATTAAGTGCTGTTGTGGCATTGCCTGTTTATTTTTTTGCTATAATTACAGACCTCATGCAATCTTTTCCAATACTTATATTGTCATTGGCTGTAACACTCATTACACTTCATGAATTTTATCAGATTACTGACAGGGGTGATGACGGGAAGCCTTTTATTTCTGTTGGTTTTATCTTTGCCATAATTACAAACCTGGTTATGTATGTTTTTGCTTTTGGCAAGGTTTATGGCTATACAAAATATATACCAAGTTTTGACGCAAGGGTTGTCATGGGACTGGGTGTTATATTTTTATCAACAATGCTCATAATTCAGATATTTAAAAGGCCCATTAAAGCTGGCATTTACTCAATTGGAGTTACAATTATAGGGGTCTTCTATATTGTATTTGCCTTTTCCCATATTATTTTACTAAAGGCTTTAAGCAATGGTATTTATTACATAATTATATTAAATATCGTAATTATGTTTAATGATATATTTGCATATTTTGGCGGCGTTCTGTTTGGTAAGCACAAAACAAATTTTGCAGTTTCACCAAACAAATCATGGGAAGGATATTTTTCGGGATTGCTTTTTGGAATGCTGGGAATGATAATAACAAATCACTTTTTTGCGTCATTTTTCAGCGTAAAGCTTTTTACCATGATTGAGTGCGTCATTCTTGGAATTCTTTTAAGTGTATTGGGAAGTATTGGTGACCTGGCTGAGTCTTTCTTTAAGAGAGAAGGTTCTTTTAAGGATTCCGGATCAATCATTCCCGGTCACGGAGGCATGTGGGATGTTTTTGATGCCCTCATTTTCACATACCCCATTTTTTATTACTACCTGGTAATGAAAGGCATACCCTAAAAAATGGCTAAGACTATTACAATTCTGGGTTCCACCGGTTCAATAGGTGTATCTGCTTTAAGGGTTCTAAGATCATTGGGGGATGAGTTCAGGGTGAGGGGCCTGGTCTGCAGGGAAAATCTTGAGTTGCTGGAAAAACAAGTGGAAGAATTCAGGCCGGATTTCGTTGCTGTGGAATCAACCAGCGAAAACTTAAGAGACGATTATAATAAATTATCGAAGAAATTTCCCGGGATAGAATTTATTAATGGCGAGGAAGGGGTTATTGAGGTTGCCGGAAAACCCGTAGATATTTTACTCTCTGCCATAGTTGGTGCGGCAGGTTTGAAGCCAACTCTTGAGGCAATTAAAGTATCGAAAAGGATTGCCCTGGCAAATAAGGAAACGCTTGTTATGGCGGGCGATTTATTTATTTCCGAAATACAGAAGCATAATGTTGAACTGATTCCTGTTGATAGTGAACATAATGCTATTTTTCTTCTTAAAAGGAAAATGAGTGATTCTGAAATTGAAAACATTATCCTCACTGCATCAGGGGGTAGCTTGAAAGATGTTCCTTTCGAAGAGTTGCATAAAGTAACCCCGGAAATGGCTTTGGCCCATCCAACCTGGGATATGGGGAATAAAATTACCATCGATTCTGCCACGCTTATGAACAAAGGATTGGAGGTAATTGAGGCACATTATCTTTTTGATGCAGATTATGATAATATTGAGATAATTATACATCCCCAGAGTGTAGTACATTCCATGATTGAGGCAGTGGATGGTGCAATTTATGCATTAATGGGTGTAACAGATATGGCTTTACCCATACTAACTTCATTAAAGTATCCTGATATGGCCGGCAATAATTTTGGCAGGTTAAAATTAGCTGACATAGGTTCTTTAAATTTTCGTAAGTGTGATAAAAAAAAGCATTATGCTCTTGAGTTGTGTTATGATGCCGGAAGGAGCGGAGGCACTATGCCGGCAGTTTTGAATGCCGCAAATGAAGTAGCAGTAAATGCCTTTCTCAATAAACAGATTAAATTTACTGATATTGTTAAAGTTATTGAAAAAGTAATGAATAAACATAGTAAAATAGATAATCCCGATTTAGAGATTATCTTCAGTGCCGATAAAGAGGCACGAGAAATAACAGAAAGCTTAATTAGAGGTGATTAAAATGGTGGTGTTAACATATATTCTGGCGGCAGTTGTACTTTTAGGTTTTTGTATTTTTGTACATGAACTGGGGCATCTCCTCGGGGGGATGATGGTTGGAATTAAGGCAAAGGTTTTTTCCATGGGATACGGAAAGGGTATACTTAAAAAGAAGATTGGAGATACAACCTATCAGATTACACCAATTCCCTTTGGAGGATATTGTAAATTTTATGGCGAAGACCCCGAAGAAGAGAGGGTTGGCAAGGAATTTGAATTTTTATCTGCAGCTCCGTGGAGAAGGATTGTTACAGTTGTAATGGGGCCAATATTTAACCTGATATTTGGAATTTTAATATTTTTAATGATGAACCTCATAGGGTATTCCACGGAAACGAATAAGGTTATTATACCGGCAGAATTAAAAAAAGGTAAATCTATATCAGCCGCTTACAAAACCGGTATTAGAAGCGGTGACAGGATCCTTGAAATAAACAGTAGGAAGATTTTAGGCTTTTCCGGAATTCAGAGCAAGGTTCTTTTTTCAGATGGCAAAGAGCTGAAAATCAAGGTAGACAGAGACGGTAAAAAACTTGATTTTAAGGTTAAACCAAAATTTTCCAAGATTAGCGGAAGATATAATATTGGCGTAATGCCCTATGGTAAGAGAATCTTAATTGCAGGTTTTTCTGATGATAATAGTGAGGCTAAAAAAGCGGGTATAAAGGAATTTGATGAGATTAAGTCATACGATGGAATTGCAGCAGAAAACCTTTCAAAGTTTATAAAGTATATTAATTCACATTCCAATAAAAAAGTAAAAGTAAAGGTTGTTAGAAAGGGTAAGGCCATTGATATTACTGTAACACCACGACTTAAGGAAGTTGTTCTGTTAAAAGTATCTTCCAAAAAAGGGAGCAAGGCAAGCGAACTGGTCCTTCATCCAAAATTGTTTCAAAATATTACCAAGGATAAATTTATTAAGATTGATGGGAAACTGGTCAGGGAATATAAGGATTTACTTGCAGTAGTTAAAGGTACTTCTAATAAAAAGATTGTCATTGAAAAAAAAGGTAAGGTTGAAATACGCGGAATTGCCAGTTATGACAGGAGGGGATATATCGGAATTTATCCCACCATTGCCCCGGAAATGGTTGAGGTTAAGTATGGTTTTGCCGGCGCCCTGGCCCAGGCATTTATTGAGCCCTATGAATTCATTGTAATGAACATAAAGGGAATGGGCATGCTCTTTTCCGGGAAAATGAATGTGAGGGAGAATCTTTCGGGCCCCATCCGTATTGCAAAAATAGCAGGTGATGTTGCTTATTACAAAGGCATTTCAGCCTTTATAATTCTAATGGCAAAAATATCTATCATACTCATGGTAATGAACCTTCTTCCAATTCCAATGGTTGATGGAAGTCATATTATATTTTTCCTCGTTGAAATTATACGTAGAAAGCCCATGAGCCAGAAGGTGATGGAAAGAATTCAAACTGTTGGGTTTGCAATTTTGCTTATGATTTTCGCATTTGTAATAATAAATGACATATCAATGCTGCCCTTTGTGCAGAATTTATTTAAATGATAAATATATAGCAGGCGAACAAACGCTTGTTCGCCTGCTTCGGTTTCTTTCTTTTTCACTCAAAGAAATACATATAAGTTTATTTATTCGCCTGCCTGTTCGTTTATATTATGTGTACATTAATTCAGAAATACAACAGGAAAAGAGGTATACTCCAGGCCTTGAAAGATTTTCTCTATACAAGGATATCTGGATATAACATTGGCAAGAATTTCAAAAAACTTATGATAATACATATTCTGCGCTATATGGACTTTTAAAAATGTCAAGCTCTTTGAAGTAAAGAAACTAATACGTTGCGGTAATTTCAGCAATGGCTTTAGCCGCCATACCTGCCCCGAATGCGGCACCATGCTTATTGTACCTTTTGCTTGTAAATAACGCCTTTGTCTTTCCTGCTATCGCCAAGAATTTTTATTTTTTATCTGACGGTTATTTCAGGCCCAAGATAAGATCTCCATAATCAATATCCAATTTTTGTTTTTATTAAATCATTTTTGCATTGACAAATTATTTTTTTGAAAAACAAATTTCAGAAGTGATCAATAGTATGGCACTACGGCAAAAATTTTCCTGTTTACGCGGCGCAAATTTTAACATACCATAGTATTTGGGGAGCCTTTTATCAACATAAACATATTTTCAGATTCTGATAAAGCTAGTTATGGGATATGGCACTTGAAGTAATGGGTATCAACTTCCTATAAGGCAAATGTCTTTTTGTAAATAAAATGATTTATCTGGTTGCTAATATGTGTAATTATGTGATATGATGATCCTAATACTATATGCAAATTTCCTGTAAAACATGAGGGCAAATGATGGAAAAAAGCAAAAAAAACATTGTGGTAACCGTAATCGGCAAAGATGAAATTGGCATTGTCGCTAAAGTCGCAACTGCTCTTGCTGAAAACAATATCAATCTCCTGGATATTAACCAGAAAATATTGGGTAATGAAATTTTTGCCATGACCCTGCTGGCTGACAGGATTAATTCCAGCCTCTCATTAAATGAAATTCTGGCCATACTAAAAGAGTCTGTTAAAAGCATGTCACTTGAGATAACGGTTCAGGATTCAGAAGTTTTTCAATACATGCACCGGGTGTAGGGAGGCAATATGAAATTTTCCAATGAAGAAATTCTTGAAACAGTGGGAATGATCGCCGAAGACAAACTGGATATTAGAACCGTTACCCTGGGGATTTCACTTCTTGACTGCTCTGACCCTGATCCTAAGGCCTGTGCCCGCAAAATCCGTAATAAAATTCTGGCAAATGGGGAAAAACTGGGCAGGAAAACCGACTTTATTTCTGAGGAATACGGGCTGCCCATTGTTAACAAAAGAATAAGCCTCACCCCCATGTCTCTTGTGGTCCCCGTTGCCGATGCTGCCGCCTTTATAGAAGTAGCAGCTGCTGTGGATAAAGCAGCCGAAGATATTGGTGTCGATTTTGTCGGCGGCTATACAGCCATGATTCAAAAGGGCGAGACAGCCATTGACCGGTCAATGATTGCGGCAATGCCGGAAGTCCTTTCAATGACCAGACGTTTTTGCGCATCTGTTGTTCTTGCTTCCACAAAGGCCGGCATAAACATGGATGGCTGCTATACGATGAGTCAGGTAATGAAAGACACAGCCTCGCGTACTGCAGAAGAAGATGGTATTGGCTGCGCGAAACTGGTTCTATTTGCAAATCCCGTTGATGATAACCCCTTCATGGCGGGTGCCTATTACGGAGCCGGAGAAAGTGAAAGTTCAATCCTTGTTGGAGTGAGCGGCCCTGGCGCTGTGCGCAGGGCCCTTGAACAGCTCGGGAAAAGTGCCAGCCTCGGAGAGGTTGCTGAAGCGATTAAAAAGACTGCCTTTAAAGTATCCCGGGCAGGTGAACTGGTAGGGAAGAAAATTGCCAAAGAGCTTGGCGTTTCCTTTGCCAATCTTGACCTGTCCCTTGCGCCCACACCTGCTGAAGGAGACTCTGTGGGACAGATCCTTGAGACCATCGGTCTTGAAATGCCCGGTGCGCCCGGCTCAACTGCTGCGCTGATGATGCTTAACGATGCAGTTAAAAAAGGGGGCCTTTTTGCCTCTTCATCTGTGGGTGGGCTTTCCGGTGCTTTCATCCCCGTAAGTGAGGATGCTTCCATGATTCGGGCCGCAAAATCCGGGGCAATCACCCTTGAAAAACTTGAGGCTATGACGAGTGTTTGCTCAGTGGGGCTTGACATGATTGCCATTCCAGGTCATACCAGCACCGAAACCCTGGCTGCGATTATTGCTGATGAGATGGCAATTGGATGCGCTAACAGCAAAACTACTGCAGTGAGAATAATCCCGGCTCCCGGTAAGAATGTAGGTGATTTTGTTCACTTTGGGGGTCTGCTGGGAAAAGCCCCTGTTATGGCGGTGAGCCAGGTTTCAGCTGACACTTTTGTCAAACGGGGCGGCCGTATTCCTGCACCGCTTCAATCGTTGAAGAACTAGAAAGTGTAAATTTTAACATCCTCGAATATAAGAGAATTTCACTGGAATGAAACATTTAAAACATCACATGACCGGCATACCTTCATCTTTTCATTCCAGTTCTTCATTGGCTTGCCATCACATATAGTGCCGTTAATGAGCCAGCAGAATTCTCCCGATTTGAATTCCCAGGCAGGGCAATTTTTCCTGTTTTTTACAGGACATTTCTTTATGGCCCAGCATTGACTTTGCTTATTCCTGCTTGAATTTATCATTGAAAAAATAAATAAGATATGCCTTTCTATATGGGGTGGTATATTTCTCCAGCCCTGTTCATAGCTTTGAACGGCTTTCTTGGAAATGCCAATAATTTGTGACATCTCTTCCTGTGTTTTATTGAGTTTTTTTCGAAATGATTTAAATTCTTTGCTATTCATTTATTTTTCCTATAAAGTTAATTCTGCTTTTTTTCGTCATTTACATTTTGCAGTGCCCGGTAAACAGCCCCATATTTATTTGATGCATTCCACATTAGATATCCCATGGCACCAGAATCATCTGAGGCTTTAATCTGTTTCCGTATGTATTGTTCATTATAATTTGTTACCCTCCAGCCAAATGCCTGAAGCCAGGGACGGATTGCAATTTTTCTTTTAAGTAATTTTATTACTTTCTGACACCCGTTGAAAATATAATAATATGGATGGTCAGCGGGGTTGCTGAAGCCGTCAAATTTATAATTAAAATGTGAAGGGTAGAGCATGGGTGAAATTACATCACAGTATTGTGATAATAGTTCAATGTTTTGGCCTGTCTTTCTAATATCAACCTTTTTGCCCCAGGCTACCACACCAAAGATGTCAATTGAAAGCAGTGTATTTCTTGAGGATATTTCAGCATAGGCACGCTTTAAAAAATGAGTGATGACTTGTTCATTGCTCATTTTACCAAAGTCATAGGAGTATTTCGCATCTTTCAGGTTTCCCGCAGTGGGAAACCTGATATAGTCAAACTGGATTTCATCAACACCCATCTCTGCAAGCTCAATGGCCAGGTTTATGTTATACTCCTGGACCAGTTTATTTGTGGGGTCACACCAGAGTTCACTTGACCGGGCATTCCATATCCATCCCGTTCTTTTTGACCTTATTGCCAGCTTTGGAAATTTTTTTGCAAGGAGATGGTCCCGGAATAAAGCAACCCTTGCAATTATATATATGTTATTTTTTCTCAATTCCCTGATGAGCATTTCAATATTATCGATTGAACTCATTTTGTCGGTTTTATATTTTTTTACTTCCTTAATTTTACTTTTATAGTTTACGTATCCCGTAACATCCTTTGCGTCAAAAACTACTGTATTGATACCATATTTCTTGAACAGGGCTATCTTTTTTAAAAAGTTTGCACTGCCCGTAGAGTAACCCGTAAAATACAGCCCTTTGGAATATCTGATATTTGGTTTTTTTAGTTTTCCAGGGTCTAAAATAAAAGGATTTAGTGATCCCGGTATCAGAAGGACCTGTCCCGTGTTTACACTATTGCCCGTAAGGGAATTATATTTACGAATTGCTGTTGTTAAACTGATTGCATTGAAATAGTTGGTATACTTAATAGCTTGATGCGATATATCCCTGAGGTTGGTTTTTGCCCGTGCATTATACAATAAGAAATCGCCAATATGGATGAACTCATTTGGCAAATCATTAAATGTTTTTTTGTATCTTTTATATTTATCGCTATTAATAATTTTAATACTACTGTTTTTGGAGAAAATCCATTCATATGAATCGATGTAATAACTCCTTATTGAATCGGTTAAATATAATACTTTTGAATAATATATTGTTATTGCTAAAAGGGCAACAATAATAATAAAAGTACCTGAA
The DNA here is from genome assembly GCA_042569985.1 of Spirochaetota bacterium. Classification (GTDB taxonomy): domain Bacteria; phylum Spirochaetota; class UBA4802; order UBA4802; family UBA5550; genus JBHPHB01. The sequence continues at coordinate 11,608 of JBHPHB010000043.1, forward strand.
CTAATATATATTATTATTTTTTTCATATTTTTATCATATTCATTAAAGCATGATTAATAACAATTTTTAAATATTACCTTTAGAATGTAAATTTCTTATTGATTTTAATGTAATATTTTATCATTATATCTTTGATTTTCAGTGTTAAGAAACAAAAATAAGAGGGATTTAGGGTGCCCATAGTGCTTTCCCGGACTCTTATCGTTTTTAAGCATAAATTGTTGTTGGAGTTTTAATATTTTATCTGTATAATGGGATTATAATAAGATGCCAGAGAGAGTTAACATTGCAGTATTTGTCGGAAGAAGAACAATTGAGTCCATAAAGGGTATTAGAAAATTTCAAAAATTTATTAAATCCATAATAATATCCTTCAAGTCATTTAAGTACTTAAGATACCGTTCAATACATGATATTATAATAAACCAGACGAAGTTTACCGGTATTGATGCACTGCCCTTTGTAATCTTTATTGCACTCATACTTGGGGGAACTGTAATTGTGCAGGCAATAACGAAAATGCCGAAAATGGGTGTTGAGGGTTTCATTGGCAATTTGCTTATTATCATTGTTGCCAGGGAACTGGGCCCCCTGGTTACCGCTTTAATTGTCATCAGCAGGTCCGGATCTGCAATGACAACTGAAATAGCTACACAGAAGCAAAACAAAGAGATACTTGCCATGGAGATAATGGGTATTGATACAAGGCTTTATATTGTATTTCCCAGGATAATAGCGTCAATTCTTTCAATCTTTTCATTGATAATAATTTTTGATATTGTTGCTTTTGTGGGGGGGTATATGATTTCACGGATGATAGTATTTATTCCGGTGAAGTCTTTTATTCAAACCCTCATAGATGCTTTCAGTTTTAAGGACTTAATTTCGACTTTGCTTAAAAGCTTTGTTTATGGAATTCTCATTCCCGTGATTTGCTGTTATTACGGTTTCAGGCCAAGGTCTAAATTTGAGATTCCCATATTTGTTTCACGTGCTGTTATTAGAACGCTTTTTATTATATTTGTGGTAAATGCATTAACATCGGCAATTTTTTATTTTTAAGAAGATATATTATCGGGCAAAAAAAATCTATGAAAGAAGTATTATTACAATTTGAAAATGTATCATATGAGTCATCAAACCAGGGTCAATTAAAGGACCTGTCTTTTAGCGTTTCCAAGGGTGAAAATATACTATTTTTCGGCCCTGAGAATTCCGGGCTTGATCTTTTATCACGGGTAATTCTTGACTTTGAGGAAGATTTTTCCGGTAATGTTCTTTATAAATCTAAATCTATTAGGGATTTTGATTATATCGAAAAACATGATTACAAAAAGGAATTGGGTTATTTGCATTCTGATTACGGCCTTATAAGTAACATGTCCGTTGTTAAGAATATATCCCTGCCCCTGGAGTATCATTCAAGAAAGAGCATCGGGGAAATTAAAAAACAGGTGGATGATATTGTCCGGGAGATGAGGCTCGATAAATGCTGTGAATTAAGGCCTGTTTTTCTAACTAAATCGGAAATACTCAGGACGGCCTTTGCAAGGGCTACAATACTGGACCCGGATATTATCATTGTTGAGCATGCATTTGAAGGCCAATCTCCTTTAAATATCAGGTCAATTTTAAATAAGTTAAAGGACAGGGCCATTGAAGAGGACAAATCAGTAATTTTCATCAGTTATGAACCGGAGATTTTTACTGAACTCGTTGATAAATTTGTAATGTTATTTGAAGGAGAAATTGTTTTTATGGGCGGCAGGGACGATTTTATAAATTCTGACAATGAATATCTTTTCCAATATAAAACCATGTCATCCTATGGGCCCATGTCGATTATTTAATTTTGGGCACATCAAAAACTACTGTTTGTGCCCGTTAAAAACAGGATGTATTAATGCAGAATTTGGCATGGATGTCAAAAATTCTGCCAGGGAGACATCTAATAACAGTTTACAGGAGTCTCATTATATTACAGTGAGGTAATTATGATTAAACTAGAAAGAAATGAATGGAGAGTTGGGTTATTTATAATTATTCCCGTTGCCATTGCGTTGATTTTGATACTGCTAAAACTTGGCTATTCTATAGCAACTACAACAGTTGACGTTTACCTTAAAATTGATAACCTTAAATCCGTTAAGGAGGGAACTCCGGTTGAAATCAAAGGGTTCAATATTGGAAGGGTTGTTGAAGTAAAGCCGATTTTTAAACCTGCCCTCCATTTTCTTGCGACTATGAGGATCAAGAAAAATATTGAAATCTTTGATGGATGTACAGTCCTTATTTTAAAAGAGAATGTTATAGGAGATCCAATAGTTGAGTTTCGAAATCCCGAAAAGAAGGGGGAACTGTTAAAACATGGCGATGTTGTGGAAGGAGTTGAGCATGGTGATATCCTTGCTACAATTCAAAATATTAATAAGGTTTTAATTTCTGTCAAAAGCGCAGTTGATAATATTGATTCAATATCAAAAGACAGCAGGCATAAGATAAGGAGTCTCATGGCAAATCTTGCCAGCAGTTCCGGAAATTTCAACAAAATTCTTATTACCGCCCAAAAGGATATTTTTGGAATTCTGGCTTCTTTCAGGCAAACTGCAAAAACAATGCATGAAATATCTACGGAGTTTAAGAAGCATCCCGTGACTTTTTTATTTAAGAAGAAAGATAAATAGAAAACCTATTTTTTCTGTGTGAAATTTATTTTTTCTTTAACATGATAAGGTGGCATCTCCTGTGATTCATGGTAGATTCGAATTAATATTTCAGCCAGGATACCTATCTGTACAAACAGGACACTCATAATTATTAAAAGTACTGTCAGAATAAATATTGGATTTCCTGTAATGTCTACATTTAAAAGAACCTTCATTAGTATAACAGCTAAGCCTGAAAGGATGCTAAGAAGAAAAAGCAGTAATCCCGTTCCTCCAAAAATATAGATGGGTTTGGTGGAATAGGATCCTAAAAATTTCACTGTTATTAGATCCAGTAATACCTTGAAAGTCCGTTGTATTCCATATTTTGATGTTCCGAATTTTCTGGGATGATGGCCAACAGGTACTTCGGTAATCCTGGCCCCGATCCATGACATGTGGACAGGTATAAACCTGTGCATTTCACCATAGAGATTGACTTTTCGTAAAATTTCACCCCTGTATGCCTTGAGTGAACATCCCAGATCGTGGAGTTTTACTCCCGTAACTTTTGCAATAATTTTATTTGCTATAATAGAAGGGATCCTCCTGGATGCCATCTTGTCTTTTCGTTTTTTTCTCCAACCGCTAACTACATCATATCCTTCATTTAATTTAGAAATGAGCTTTCCAATGTCTTTAGGCTCATTCTGCAAATCCGAATCCATAAATATGATAATATCTCCTGTTGAGTGATCGATCCCTGCTGCCATTGCGCTGGTCTGTCCAAAATTTTTTCTGAAGGATATTAACTTAATGTTTTTATCTTTTTTGGCTATCCTTTTTAAAATTTCAAGAGATGTATCTATACTTCCGTCATCGACAAAAATTATTTCATAAGTAATCTTTAAGGGATTAATGGCCTTAATAATTTTATCATGTTGAAGCTTTATGTTTTCCTCTTCGTTGTAAACTGGCAGGATAAGCGATAAGTATGGTTTTTTTAAATTTCTTTTTTTTGCCGTTGACATTATTTTTCTCCCAGTGATGATTAGTTGTTGATATATGAATGTTCATAATATTGTCAATTTATTTTTTTAACTAAAGAAAATGAAAGAGTCTAAATTAAAAAATATTGTATTGCCAATGAGGGAGATGCTCTATCAATATGATATCATTATTGATGGTTATAAACAAAAAAGCGGGTCCTCCATTATCGGTTATACCTGTGAAATATTCCCACCTGAGATTATATCATCATTTGGAGTTATTCCTTTAAAGATACCGGGTTTTTTCAGGGAAAAGGATTGCCCCTGCAAGCTATTAAATGATAGCAGGTTAAATGACATATTTGATTATATTATTGTTCCGGACAGGTGTACCTGCGTGAATAAAATCGAGGGCTATAAAAATCCATATTATAAATTCATTAATGCAGGGGGTTATGGTGAAGATGCCAGTATAGAATTTCACAATAGCCTTGATTTAATGCTGAAATCCCTGAATATTTCAGATATTGAAAAAATTGATATTGAAAAATTACAGAAGTGCACTAAGGAATATGATGGCCTGAGAAGATGCATAAGGGGGATCGCCTCTATCAGGAAGACCAAACCGGATTTATTGTCAAATGATGACCTCATGGTTATTTTTGAAGCGGCCCTTTCCTTTCCTCCGTCAATTATTATTGATTCTTTGGCATATATTTTAGATGCTTTAAATAAAACTGATAGTACATGTGGAGAGGATTTACCCGCTGCAATGGTTCATTCCGGTTTAATTGTTAATGGCAGCATATTAGATGACATTGAAGAAGGGGGATGTTTAATAGCGGAAGATGATTTTTGTAACGGCCGTAGACAATTTGACCTTTCATTTAACTGGTCTTCAAATTATCTTTACTATGAAATTTTAAATGCCTTTTCATACCGGCCCTTATGTCCGTCAATAAGACGCAAAGAGGAGAGATTTGAACTCCTATACAAACTTCTTAAAAATCACGGCATCAAATTTGTGGTTTTAATTCAAAACAGCTGTACCTGCAGAGAAGAGGAGATTGAATACCTCAGGGTCAAACTGATGAGGTCGGGGATTGACCCTGTTATTGTAAAAAGCAACTCTGCCATTGAGCAGGTGAAGGAGTATGTCAAATTAGTTTAATTATATATTAATAAATGCCCGCTGACTGAAGAAGTTTAATATAATCTCCTGTGATATGAAAAGCTTCTTTTAAGAATATATCGTTCTTCAGATTTATTATTTTTTTATTCCTGTCATTTCTCATATGTTTTTCAAAGACTTTTTTCTTTTGTTTGTCAATGTTCGATTCTTCTTTGAGGCTGATTTTTTTATTGCTCAGTTGTTTTTTAAATTTTTCGATTTTTCTTATGAGGTTGCGAAAATTCTTATCATTGCTTATCCTTACGGATGATTTGCTTTTAAGTAAATTAACTATTCTACTATTGACTTTTTTGAATTTTTTGAATTTTGCTTTTTTGATTTTCTTCCATTTCAATGGATACGTTGTTTTTCCCTCTCCAATATTCCATATGGCACTTATGTCGGGGATCTTAATGTTGGGGATAATGCCGTTTAACTGGTTTGATGTACCCCCGGGCTGATAAAAAATATGGGTTGTAACTTTTATTGCTCCTCTTTTAAAAGAAAGTTCATTATATGATTGGACAGTACCTTTGCCATAGGTATTGGAGGGACCAATTATCAAACCCCTATTATAATCTTTAATAGCACCGGCAAGAATTTCAGAAGCACTGGCACTGAATTTATTAATTAAAACAACTATTGGACCTTTGTAAAACAGGTCTTCATCGGTATAGAAACCTGAACCGGAGTGTGGTATTACCTGGGGTGGATTTTTAGCATCCTTAATCTGGACAACAGGCCCTTTACCGATTAATAAGGCGGCTATCTTAATGGCTTCGTTTAAAAGGCCACCGGGATTACCCCTCAAGTCCAGGACAATAGCTTTTACTCCTGTTTTTTTTAATTTGTTTAAGTGTAATTTAATATCACCGGCTGAACTTTTTCCTCTATCGGGGTCCTGGTAAAAAGATGGCAGTTTGATATATCCAATTTTGTAATTTGCTTTTATTTTATATATGTCCGATTCTGCATCGCTATCCTTTAACTTTATCTCTTCCCTTATAATTGGGACAATCATCCTTTTGGGTTTGTTGCTGTCTTCAGTTTCTCTTATAATAGTAAGGCGGACCTCGGTTCCCTTGTTTCCCCTGATCTGTTTAACCACGTCTCTCAGGTCCATATCAATGACATCAATAGGTTCGCCGTCTTTTTGCCCCACTGCAACAATTTTATCATTTGGTTTCAGCCTGATTGCTTTTGGCAGTTTATCTGTTGCACCACCGGGAATAATTGATTCAACAATAACAAAACCGTCCTCAGACCTCAGCCTTACCCCGATACCCTCAAGCTTTAATTTCATTGATATTTGAAAATCTTCATTATCTCCCTGGGTAAGATAATTCGAGTGAGGATCAAGTGCTGTTGAGAAAGCGTTCATTAACTTGGAAAGGAGTTTTTCCCTGGTAATTTCATTAATTCTCTTTCTAAGGAGGCTGTATTTTTTCTTAAGTTTTTCTTTTGCTCCTTTGATCTTTTTCCCACCGGAAATATAATTTAACAGTTGCAATTTAATACTTTTTCTCCATCTTTCATTCATGCCCTTTTCGTTAATGGCATAGTCAACTTTATCTCTATCAATAATAATTGTCTCATCCTGGCTGAAGTTATATTTCCTTTTAATTAGTTTATCAAACCTTTTCATATTGTCATTAAATCTTTGTTTATATATATTGAAGATTTCATTGATAAAACTATATCTTCCGCTGTTCAGATAATCGTCGATAAGAAGCTCATGTTTGGAAAACCCGGTTATGTCCTTTTTATAGAAGTAATACTTTCCATAATCAAGGGACTTTACAAAATTATCCAGTATTCTTTTTGAAAGTTTATTATTTAGAGAATCATATTTAACATGCATTGTTAGAAATCTGTTCATCAAATCGGGCAGGTCTGTTTGTTTTAAAC
>JBHPHB010000044.1:0-17352 GCA_042569985.1 Spirochaetota bacterium
GAGCGAACAAAGTGAGTGAGTGCCTCTTTCTAAACCCGCGCCTCTGGGGCCGGCGTGGCCCAACAATTAGAAAATTACAAAAACAGTTGTTGCCGATGTAAAAACATCCATGTTTTAATCGGCAAAGCTCGGCATCCCTGCCTCGCTTCTTTAGTACTTGTCTGCAATGGATGCTGTTACTACAGCGGTGATAAGCCTCCTGCTTACACCGCTTTTACAAAATGACATCCTGTCATTTTGATCGTAACTATTTTAATTAAAATATCACTTGAGTGTAATTGGTTAGGATCAACCGATTTCCCAGGAGCCCGTGAGTTTTTCCCTGGAGCAGATCTTATATTCAATATTTCTTGATACCAATGACTTAAAAGTTTTTGCGGCAACTTCGGGAGTATTGTTAACACCGGATAGATGGCCCAGTAATGCAAGTTCGAGGTTTATGCCTTTTTCCTGGATCAATTTTGAGGCTATCTCGTTGCTCAGGTGTCCCCTATCGGAAAGGACTCTTCTTTTTAGAAAGGCAGGGTACGGGCCGTCCTTAAGCATTTGAATATCGTGGTTCGATTCCAGCAGTATTGTCTTCAGTGAAGGTATTACTTTTTCAATCTCAGGTGTTATAATACCTGTGTCGGTGAAAAGACCAAAGTCACCTATGACAAACCCGCAGGAAGCTACATCATGGGAAGTTTTAACGGGTTGTATATTGAACGATTTTATCTTAAATTTGGATTTTATATCGAATGTTTTATGGATTATTTTGCCAAGCCAGTTCTTTGCAGAGGCGTAAACATCTTCAAGCATGTACAGGGGCAGGTTAAATCGCCGGGAAAGAACTCCCGCTCCCGATATGTGATCGCTATGCTCATGGGTCACAAGTACGGCATCAACATCCTCTATAGATTTATCCAGGGAGGCCATTCGCCTTTCAATTTCAATTCCCGATTTTCCCGCATCTATAAGTATTGATGTTTCTTTGTTTTCCACGAGGCAGCAGTTTCCGTTACTGCCCGATGCTATTATGCTTATTATCATTATTTCAAGTTTTGTGGTTCAAAGTTCAAAGTCAAGATTTAAAGTTATAATTCCAGGAAAATATCAATGGGGATAGGTTTGGGTGATTTTAAGGTTACATACAATTTCTTTCCCTGATCTTTCCCTTGACATTCACAGAGCAATCAAAATAAATACATCAGGAGGAAAAGTGAAAATTTATGTTGATGCAGATGCCTGTCCCTCAGCCATAAAGGATATACTGGTCCGTGCTTCAGCACGCCTTAACCTGCCAATCATTTTTATTGCCAATGAACCTGTGAAACTGCCGGCTTCAGAACATATTAAATCTATAATTGTTAATGCCGGGCCTGACATTGCTGATGATAAAATCGTTGAACTTGTAGCAGACGGTGACCTGGTTATCAGTGAAGATATCCCACTTGCCGACCGGGTAATTTACAAAGAAGCTTTTGTGATTTCAACAAGGGGCGAACTCTATACAAAAGAAAACATAAAACAGAGGCTGGCAACACGTGATTTGTTAAATGACCTGCGAAATGCCGGTGTAGAAACAGGCGGCCCTGCCCCGCTGAGCCCAAAGGATATCAGGTTATTTGCCAATCAATTGGACCGCTTTTTAACAAAACATTACTGAGAGAAATTTTCACTTTTAAATATTTTTAACAACCAACCTAATTCCGCTCTTTTCAATAACTATGAGCTTCTTTTTGTAAAGAGCGCCAATGGCATTTTTAAAGGTACTTTTACTTTCACCGAATAATTCATATATCATTTTGGGAGAGCTTTTATCATTAACTGCAAGAAAGCCGCCTTCATTTTCCAGGGTTTCCATAATTACCCTGGTCAATTCATCCGCCTTTTTATAACCGGCCCTGTGGATGGAAAGGTCAATTTTACCGTCATTCCTGACTTTTTTAATGAACCCATTAATTTCCTGTCCCCTGTGAAGTCTTTTAAACACTTCATTATTATATAAAATGCCCCAATGTGTCCCGTTAATAATTGCCCTGTATCCAATGTCAGTTTCCTTTTCTATTAGTAATCTTACTTCCTGTCCATCCTTATAATCAACTGGCTGTTTACTCTTGAATTTATTGATTTTCGACGAAGCGGCAATGCGCTTGCTTTTCCCATCAAAATAAATATAAACGAAATAAGACTTTCCCGTTTTCATTGGCTCTTTCTGCTCGCGAAATGGCACAAACAGGTCTTTCTTCAGGCCCCAATCGAGAAAAGCCCCAACGGTATCTACAGTAATTACCTTCAAATATGCTAACTGGTCAACCGTGGCATAAGGTTTCATTGTTGTGGCGATAATCTTGTCATTTGAACCTATGTGGGTGAAAACTTCAATTTCTTCACCCTCACTACATTTTCCCGGAGCTTCTTTTAAAGGCAAAAAGACTTCACCCTTATCTTCCCCGTCAAGAAACACCCCTTTGCCCGTTATTTTAAGTATCTTTATTTTATTAACCTTGCCAATTTCTAACATACCGAAAACAGTCCTTTTCAGAATTTACTTAATAATATATCCAAAAGAAAATGACCTCTCCATATTACTACCTTTTTTTTAAAAAGAGCACAAAGCCGCATGGGGTAGAAAATAAATATAAAAAAATTATAAAAAGTTTGCCATGATTGTCATCAGGATTACACTGTATATATGACTTATTGTTCCATATTTTCTGGATATTAACATTTAATTGCTCTATTTTGTAAATATAAGCCACAGAATATTGAGTTAAATTTTAATTTACTAAAAAATATCTTATATGAACACTATTTCAATATTATCAAAAACTGCCGTTCTTATATATTTCTTTCTGGATATCTATATACTCAGACAGAATATAAAATCAGAATTGAACAGATTTTTCTTCATTACATACATACTTATGGCACTGTGGTCCTTAATTTTATTTATTTATCACAATAAAAGTCAATTTTTCCTATATCTACCCCTTATGGGGGATGACAGATATTTGCATTTATGCATAAAATGCTATAAAAAGTAGGATTAAAGATAATCAGGATTGCTGCAAGGCCTACATTCAAAGCAGTAGTTCGGTATAAATAGGTATTTATCCAATGGACATAACCACTGTTGAAAAAAACAATTCATTAGAAGTTAAAATTTGCGGTGATATTGAAATGTTCGGGTTGAGACACCTGAAGGAGAAACTTTATGGAATTGTTGAAAATTCAAAAAAAGACATTACCATAGACCTTTCCAGTGTAGAATATATCGATTCTTCAGGGGTTGGTGTATTTATTAGTTTATCAAGGGATTTAAAAAAAGCAAATAGAAATTTTAGTCTCATAAACCTTCCCGAGAAAATTTCAAAGGTTTTTGAAATAAGTTCACTCATTGACATTTTATCAGAAAAAAAAATTAGTCCAAATTAAAAATTTATCGGTGTTTATAATATTTTTTGTCATAATCTTTATCCAAACTATATTATATATGCATAACATCTCAAATATTCATGAATAAACCATTATACTTTTACAGGTTAAAAACAGAGACAGTAGAATTGAGCTAAATATATGCCAAAAAAAACAAAGGGGGCACAGTGAATGCCGGTAACAATTGTTGACGATAGTAACCCGCTCATAGTTGAAATAAATGAGGATATTGAAATATCAAATATCAAAGCATTCAGAGATAGTATGCTCAAGATTGTTGAAAACTGTGAAAGTGACATGGCCATCGACTTTTCAAAAATTGAGTATATTGATTCCTCCGGAGTGGGTATTTTAATTTCTGTCACAAAGGAATTGAAAAAGAAAAATAAAAAAATACATCTAACTAATCTCCCGGAAAGGATTTCAAAAATTCTCGAATTAAGTTCACTCAATGATTTAATTTCAGGTGATAAAAATTCCTGGTAGAAAAGCTATAATGAGAAATACCCTGCATAGTAAGACAAGGAAATTTTATGGGACAGGACATTACTATTTCATGCAGTAACTGTGAATATAATAATTCATTCAAACTTGGCACAGGTTACGTGTATTTAACCATTGATAATCTCAAGACCTTTATGAATCAAGAAAAATGGGAGGAAATTCAAAATATCATACGTAAAGAGAATATATTTAAATATGACTATACACATTCTCTGTATGTTTGTGAAACATGTGGAAAACTCTATAACAGGTTCTATGTAAAGGTTACATATGGGAAAGACAAAAATGTATATCAACTTAATTTTAATTGCCCAAAATGCAAAACAAAACTAACCAGGGTAAAAGAAGATTTCCCCATCGATAGGATTCCATGCCCGGTTTGTAAGGAAAACAAACTGGAAACAGCTATAAATATATTTTGGGATTAAATTTCTCAAAACTAAAACCAACTCATCATATAATAAGAAAAAGTACAAGCATGACTGGAAGCCCTATCATAATTATTACCGGCATCATATAATATAGAATCTTTAATAATCCATTTTCGGTTTTTTTTGCCAGATCAAACATGTTCGGGATATCCTTGAGAATATTCCTGTCTCTCCTGCCCTCAAAAAAATTCCAGGATATGAGGTAACCGTTTTTCTTGAGAATATATTTAGCAATGTACCAGACGGCATTTACGCCAATTGCTAATGATATTAGCGCTATAATTTCAGGATCAAATTCCATAAAATCTCCTTTCTACTGTAAATCCTTTAAATTTTCGTTCACCACAAGCCTATCACTCAGCTTCCCAGCATGCATTCTTAATACCTTTGCTGTTGTGGTGGTAATTCATTTTAGCGGGTGTCACACGTATAACCCTCAACAGATTTTTGGGCATCTCAATCGGGTCATCCCTATTCTTTGACATATCCCTTATTATGGGCTCGAAGAGCTTCACCGCATGGGCAAACTCCACGGTTTCATCGGTAAAGACATCCCCTCGCCCCCATATATTCACACCCCGAACGGATCGTGTTGTCCGGGCCGATGTTCCGATGCCCACTGCCACGTGGTTATTCTCTCTGAGGTTCCGAAACTTCTCCCCGCCTTCACTGATAATGTACAGGACCACTCCGTCATTGACATAGTCAACCACGGAAATCCGCGGTATCCCGTCCTTACCGCATGTTGCAAGACTGCAGGGATGCTTCATGCCCAGATAATCGACAATCTCCTTTTCCAGTTCCTCCCTGCCTGGATGTTTTCGCTCCACACCGATCATCTCGAAATACTGATCGATCATCTTCTCCCGTTCTTCTTCAGTTAACTCATGGACCGGCATATCACCTCCTGTATTTGTTATCCAGGGAATTATAACTCCATAGAGCACTTCCCGCAATAAAAAAACATAATTATGGGGCAATCTTCTCTGTTGAAGAAATTACTCTTTCTTCTTTAAATGTTTTCACCTCTTTTCCGTTGACATAGGGCTTAATATTCTTAATTTTAAAATAAAGGGGATATTTACTTTGATATCCTTCTCATCAATGTTCCCGTCACTTCGATCTTTTCCAACTGTTTTAAGGTAATAACGGCATTTATGCAGGGAAATTCCCTTTTTGACACATATGCCTTTCCAATTAGTACATGAGGCCCCTGTACAGACATCTTCTTTCCAACCTGTTCCGGTAAAAGTATTACTGGAATTAAAATAGATATTATTGCCGGGCAGTCCTACCTTGTAAGCAAAATAATTTTTTCCGGCTATTTTCTGAAATCTATCAATAACTTTGAAGAGTTTATTTTATATGGATTATTATTTCAAGTTAATATTTTATACTATTTAATAAAATTACAACCAAAAAAACGGATAATAACTTATCCGTTTTCTGTCCGCCAACGTACTCGCCATGGACAGTTCTCGAACTCACGGATTGAAGGAATTACCTTTGAACTGCAGGTATGGTTAATCGATTAAACATAAATATACCTGAATCTTTTGTTGACAAAAAGTTCGCCACATACTATACTCTATCAGAATATTACATTTAAAGTAACAAAAATATTATGCCGATTATATATCACTTTTTCGATATAATTTTTTTTCTTACATTTAATATTTTAAAATAAATCAAAAGGTTATTACATGTTAACTGACAGCAGGAAAACACTTCTCCTGGTAGAAGATGAAGCCCTTATAGCTTCGGCTGAAAAGAAACAGCTAAACCATTATGGCTATGAAGTTATTCATGTACTTACAGGTGAAAAAGCAGTTGATATTATACATAACAAGAAAGAACCCGTTGACCTTATTCTTATGGACATTGACCTGGGGAAAGGTTTAGATGGAACTGAAACTGCTGAAATTATTCTTAAAGACAATGACATTCCAATTGTTTTTCTGTCAAGCCACACCGAACCTGAAATAGTAGAGAAGACTGAAAAAATTACATCATATGGATATGTGGTAAAACTTTCCGGAATTACAGTTATTGATGCTTCAATAAAAATGGCTTTCAAGCTCTTTGATGCAAACCAGGTTATAAAGAAGGAACTTAATGAACGCAATAAGACAGAGATTGCCCTGAGTGAGAGTGAACTCAGATACAGATTTTTGTTCCAGAATTTGACTAATAGTTTCAGTTTGTATGAAGTTATTACGGATGAAGATAGAAATCCTGTGGATTACAAATTTCTTGCGGTAAATCCGGCATATGAAAAAACTGTAGGAGTTAAGGGTTCCACTCTTCTTGGGAAAAAACTATTGGAAGTATTTCCAAAAACAGAACCTTATTGGATCAAAATACTCAAAAAGGTCGTCAAGACTGGTAAGCCGGAATTGGTTGAACATTACGCCAGGGAAATTGACAAGTATATAGAACAACTCACTTATATTCCTCAAAAAGGACAAATAGCATTTATAGCATCTGACGTTACAGAACGCAAAAAGATTGAAGAGTCATTGAGGAAATCCAATGATATGCTTTATGCTTCAAACATAGAACTAAAAAAAATTCAAAAACAACTGCAATCATATGAATCAATAATTGTAAACATGACGAGCAGTATTAGCCTTTTTGAAGTCATCTATGATGAAAAAAATAGTCCCGTAGATTATCGTTACCTTTTAATCAACCAATCATATGAAAATGCCACAGGAATTAATGCTTCAGACCTTATTGGGAAGACACTTCTTCAAACATTCCCCAAAACAGAAGATGCGTGGCTTGATTTATTCAGGGAGGTATCCCTTACGGGCATTCCGAATAAAATTGAACATTTTAGTATTGAACTTGATAAATATTACGAGATTTTTGCCTTTATGCCACGAAAGGGACAGCTGGCAACCCTTGGTTCAGATATAACAAAGCGTAAGGTGTCAGAGGAGGAGCTGCTGGCAAGTAAAAATTTCCTCAAAGAAGCTCAATCAATGGCCCAGGTGGGTAATTGGACACTTGATGTTCAAACTATGGAAGTGACCGGTTCGGATGAGCTCTATCATATATTTGACCTCAACAGGGAAAAAGAATCTACACTGGATGCTTTTGCAAATGTGGTTCACCCGGATGATAGAGAATATGACCTCTCACATATCAAAAGAGGTATGGAAAAAGGGGATGCATGGGATATAGAGCACAGAATAATTTGCAAAGACAATTCTGTTAAATGGATACGAGCAAAGGGAGAAGCAAAAACCGATAGATCCGGTAAAATCATTATGCTGATTGGAACAGTTCAAGACATCACTGAGCGCAAACTGGTAGAAGAGGAAATTCTCCGGAGCAAGATATTACTGGAATCAAGCATCGAAAGCCCCAATGATGTGATAATCCTATCTCTGGACCGTGAATACCGCTATCTCTTGTTTAATAAATTTCACGAAGAAACAATGAAGAATATTTATGGCACTCAACCCATCATCGGGGAATGTATCTTTGATTTTATGAAAGGCAATGATGACATTGAGCAGGCAAAGGTTCATTATTCCAGGGGGCTTGCCGGTGATGGGCATAGTGTAATTGGAGAATACGGCCAGGGGAAGACACATCATTATTATGAAACCAGTTATAATCCTATCTATAATCAAAAAAATGAAATAATTGGAGTCACGGCTTTTGCTCAGAATGTCACTGAACGCAAGCAGACGGAGGCAGCACTGCAAGATTCCCTTCAGAAAAATAAAGACCTTCTAAGGGAACTTCAGCACAGGGCAAAAAATAGTTTTGGCATGATATCCTCCATGCTCTACCTTATGCAAGATTCCAGTATTTCAGATGATGCAAAAAATGTTCTTAAGGAAGCAGGTTCAAGGATAAAAGCTGTGTCAGAAATGTATAACATGCTATATTCCACTGATTCAGTCACTAAAGTAAGGCTTGATGATTACCTTAACAGAGTTACATCTTCAATGCCCGTTATGTCAAAAAATATCACTATAGAAAAAAGTTTTGCCAGTTTAACAATTCCTGTAAAAACAGCTATACCAATTGGAATAATAACTACAGAATTGCTTACGAATTCATTGAAACATGCATTTACAGATAAAAAGAAAGGGACCATTAATCTATCCCTTAAAAAAAAGAATAAGATTGCAGTAATTGAGGTTAAAGATGACGGTAAAGGAATACCAGAGGCAATTAACATCTCGGAACTTGATTCATTTGGCCTGAAACTTATTGATACCCTTATTAATCAGATTCAAGGAAATCTTGAAATCAAAAGGGATAAAGGAACAAGGTGTGTTTTAGAGTTTCCCGTAGATTGAAGGATAACTTAGAAGATGACTTTAAAATTTCGTATTGTAGTCTTATTAAGAAAATTACACAACCTGTTCTCCAAATTCAGTAAACTCTTACACTTAAAATTCTAATTAACTGAATGCCAATTAATTCAAAAGAAAAATATTAACTACTCAATTTTTTATTGGTAGAAAACTATTTTAATTGTCAGTTCAATTTTTTTATAGATTTATACCTTACAAATATCAAAGGTTTCCTTTAACAAGATTGTTTGTGCAATTTATGATTTTCTTGTACTTTTCTGCGGATACTTTCCAAAGAAAAATCACCTGACCACTAAAACAAAGCTTGAAATCCCATTTTTATATTTGACAAATTCAAACTTTAATGCTTTAACATATATAATCAACCATCCAGATCAAAGGTGAGGAAGATGTCACTAAAAAAAGGAGTTGGTCTTGTACTGGGAAGCGGTTCATCCCGCGGGTGGGCACATATTGGAGCCATAGAAGCACTTGAAGAAGAGAAAATACCCATTGATCATATAACCGGATGCAGCATTGGGTCCTATGTGGCTGCCATATATGCCTCAGGGGGACTTAAAAGCCTAAAGAAATTTGTACTGAATATGAACGGCAAAAAAGTCTTCTCATACTTTGATGTTGTCTTCCCCAAGTCCGGACTGCTCAATGGCACAAAAAAACTAAAAGAATTATTTTCGATGCATTCTAATGCACAACTATTTTCAGATCTGGACATCCCGGTTATGATGGTGGCAACAGATATTGATACAGGAAGAAAAGTAGTAATTCGTTCCGGCAACCTCCTCCCTGCAATGAGGGCCACAATGTCTATGCCTATTTTATTCCCGCCTGTAAAAATTAAAGGCCGATGGCTTGCTGATGGCGGACTCGTTGACCCGGTCCCTGTGGGTGTTGCAAGGACAATAGAAACTAACATAATTATTGCGATAGACCTTAATGGTGATCTTATATCAAAAAAAATCATTGAGACTAGAAGCAAAAAACCAAAAAATAAAAGTAACATTCTACATAACGAAAGAAATGAACTAATAAAAAAATTATCAAACTACTATGAAAGTGCCGAATCTCTATTTAAAAAAAAGGCACATGAACTCCTTAAAAGAGAATCTGCAACTCCCAATATTATTGAGACTGCAACAAAATCACTCAGCATAATGCAGGAAAGAATTACAAGAATAAACCTGGCTGCAGAGCCTCCCGACATATTAATTCAGCCTCGCCTGGGTGAATTAAAAATGATGGACTTTGACCAGGTTGAGCATGTAATAGAAGAGGGATATATCAGCATTAAAGAGAGGGTTGATGACATAAAATTACTATTGGGGCTATGAAATCTGGTTTAACCTTTCATTATTTTTTTTTATCTCTTAAACGAAAAAGTCGTTGGGACAGTGCCGCACACGACTGAAATTGCATGTCCTGTTATGTACGCAAGCATGGACAGATTTCGAACTCCCGGATTGAAGAGATAATCTTTGAACTGCAGGTGTGGCTTAATGTTTTCTGGATTATTAATTTTCTTTAAATGTCATTCTTATTTGTTGTATATTTACTAATAATATTTTTTTTTCATACCCCTTGTACCTGATACTTTCTTAAAAGAAATTTTCCTTGTAACATGTCTGTGTACAAGACCATCAACTTCAGCATAGGGATATATAAAAAAATTTAAAGGAACCAGGTTCTGTTTTGGATTTAATAGAATGTCTCTTCCAATTGTGAATGCTATCCTGTGTTCATCAATGCTTCCGAAATAATATTTTGTCATTTTTTGATTTTTATCAGCTTCAGAAATATCAACAGGTACCCAGAATGAGCCGTCCCAATAATATGCCCAGCAGTGATATCCCTTTATTTCACCTTCCCTTTTATTTTTTGGAACGCTAAGTCCGATCTCAAAATAACTGGGAATTGAAAGGCTCCTCATAAGAGCAATATAATATGAATGGAAATCTGTACAGTTTCCCTTTTTCACTAAGCAGGCATAGTTGAAGTCACCTCTCCCCCAGCCCTTCCCCTTTTTGTTATATTCCATGTGTTCCAATGTATGCATATAAATAGTACGGGCCTTTTGTGTTTTAGTTTTTTCATTCTTTAAAACATCGTTTGCCCGTTTCTTGACAACTTCTGAAACTGGTATAAGTTTGTTTGGCTTAAGTGCCCACTTCATGGGCCCTTTGCCAGAATCATAGGTATTATTGTTTTTATTCTCAAGCCTCTTGACTGTAAAATTAACAGCTACACTAAAGTCCTTTTGCTGGTCTTTTGTATGGATATAGATATATCTGTTTTTGTATTTATTATCAGTTTTAATTACATATTCATATGGGCTTTTTATTCTTATATCACTAACTTCCTGATGCCTATTACTCTTGGGTATTGGGATCCAAAGTTTGAGTTCCTTTGAGTCCGGAGTCAGCTTTTTAACCTCAGTAATATAGGACAATTTTATTTTCTGCCAATTAGTACTGTATTTTTTTGAACAGGAAAATAATATCAATAATGGAATAAGATATAAGGTAAAGCTTTTCATGGTCCCTCCAACTTTTTTTATTTTTTTCATAAAAAAATGACTCAATATAAAATCAAGCATTATTTATATTTTTAATGTTACGCATTGATATTTTGAATGGGCTGCCAGGCTAGTATAGATTGGTTATCCGGGAATTTACATTCATTTCTGAGGATATCTATTCCTAAAAATTATAATTACCAGTCAATTATCTCTGCTGGAAAGCTCAAATGTAAGCAAAATTCCTGTGTTTACTGTAGGTTGTAAAATGTTTATTATCAAATATCTTTATAATTCTCTTTAATAACAACTAATCATTTCACGACAATGTTGAGCAGCAGTGTTTTGAGTGCATTATACTCTTCTGCTAACTGGAGGTCATGCTCTGTTAGGTTAAATACTCCTGCTTCAGCACTCTTTCCATTAAGGATAACCACATCCCGATAGGCAACTCCCCAACTGCCCCACCAGTATGCTTCTTCAGTGTCAAGGAGCCACGGCAGGTCGCTGCCTTCGCAAAAGGCCTCATTGTTTCCAAGGCCGGGATAGTTGATACCCAGAATCGATATATTTACGTCAGAGTGGTTTGAATCAATATCTTTCTGCAACTGGTCGAGACGCCCGAACTGGACTCGGCAGTAACTTCATGTTGAATGGCCGAAGTACCATGCAGAAACCTTCCCTTTGTAGTCCACAGGTAGTATGTAGTTCCCGTAAGTGATAGAGGTCGGGTTTGCATCAAGAATGGAAACACTACTGAATTCATGGTTAGAATTGTTATCAATGTTACAGCCAGTCAGTATTGCGGCAAAAATTATTAGTTTTAATACTAGTATTTTCATCAGACCTCACTATGTAATATAAGATTTTTCTCCATGAACTGAAGATACCATCACAAGAAATAAACACAATTATTCGGCAATTATCCACACTGAAATGCTCAAATGCAAGTAAAATTCCGGTATCTACGGGAAGCTTTTAAAATTTACTAGAAAAAAAACATCCAGCTATCTCATAAACGAAAAAGCCGTGTTAATAGTGCCACCCAAGACTGAAATTGTAAATCCTGTTACGTACGCGCCTATGGACAGTTTTCTTACTTCCGGGTTCAGGATATATTGTTTGAGTTAAGGATATGGCTTATCAGTTAATTTACATGAGAAATTATATTTGAATTGGCCGATGCCATTCAATACATTCACTTCTTCGCTGCGATAATAGCGGTTTTGCCAGGTCCTGTCAGACGGACAACACTATTATGCATGATCTTTCAGAAATATTTTATTTTTAATTGTTGAGTCTCAAAAATGAGAAATTCATAAAAACAACAACATCATTTTTTAAGTAAAGCATTATAATCCAGTTTGAAAGACTTTGGCTTGCCAACAACAGTTGTTATTTTTATTTTAAATGGGCTGTAGTCATTTGGTTTAAGGTTTTTCTCTTTTAAATAACCGGTGCCAAAACCAATGATCTTCTTTTTTTTGTCGAAAAGAAGTGCATTTAGGTTCATATATTTAATTGCACTATCATCGATGTTATAAATATCGCCAATTACAACATAACCTGAATATTTCCCTTTTTTCAGTTTTGTATTTTTTAATATAATCTTTGCTCTTCTTTTTATATTGAATGAGTAAGGCCTCTTTGGTGTATGCTTAATTTCGTATCTAAAATATTCAGGAGCATTAGAAATGAGAATACTAACCGGAGTCTCTTCACCTGGTAAAAGTATGTTTCTAATCCCATACCCATGCCCGCTTGCTATTTTCCTTCCCATCTTTGAATAGAGTATTATTGCAACCTCAGGCTTTGCAACAGGGGTTTTTCCTATATTACTATAGATCCCCGCAAAGTAAATATTTCCTATACTGTCCGGAATGACAGATACTCTATCAAATTTTCCTAACGGCGGATTCTCCTTTACAATAGAATCCCCGCCAAATTCAGATAGTTTCCTGGGTTTTCCAGAAATATTTTCATCACTCCTGTTAACAGGCCTTGATCTGAAAAAATAAGCTAGAAAGGCCGAAAAGAGAATTACAACAAAAAAGATGCTTGTAATTCTAATGAGCTTATTTTTAGTTTTTTCACTTAGATGTATTTCAATATTATCCCTGTTTTTTAGAAATAACTTGGTTCCGCAATATTTACATTTGAATTCATCATCAGAGATTTTTGCAAAGTCCTGACCAGAACAATTTTTACATTTCATGTTTTCACCTGCTATTGTTAAATTTCAATGAGGAAAATTAAATAAAAAATATTTTCATAAACTTTAAAACTGTACGGTTTCCATGTAAGCTTACAACCGAGTATTTTTTTATAAGTTATTAAAGTTTACAACTTAATCTTCACCCCGTACAATACCGGATGATTAAAATCATTTTTTTGTCCAATTTCCCGGCATCGCCAAAATGTTTTAATTCACGGAGAACATCTTAATGGTAATATTCCCCCAATTAAGAAAATTAGTATTTCATTTTCTTGTCAACAGAATTTTGGGCTTGATATGATTAGTCAAGGCAGTATTAGCTTTTGGATTACTTTCAAGCAACTTCGTTTTACTTTCTTTTACGGATAGTAATTTATCCATATTTTGTCCGCCAATGTACGCAGGCATGGACAGTTTTCGAACTCCCTGGTTGAGGATATACTGTTTGAGTTAAGGATATGGCTTGTATCAAAAACATGTTAACAATATCAATAATTAGAAATTAATAGTATAAAGCTCTTAAAAGTATAAATTCATAAATCAATATTACAGTTCCCGAAGAAATATTACAATCACATTACAATCTTGTTTCAAAGGTGTTAAATTACTGATACTTCGTCATTTATAAATTGACATATCACTTTTATCAAGTATGTTGGAAAATATTTATTCACAAGGAGGAAAATAATGTCTACGCTTAAAAAAACAGTATTCATAATATTCCTGGCATCCCCGAATATGGTATTCGCTGAGGCAGTTCAAAATACAGTTGATACCGGTATAACTTCCTGGATGCTCACATCCACTGCCCTGGTTCTTCTCATGGTTCCCGGACTTGCAATGTTTTATGGGGGGCTTGTCCGCACCAAAAACGTTGTAGGTACAATGATGCACAGCTTTTCAGCAATGGCTGTCATTGGTGTCCTATGGGTAGCCGTGGGATATGCCCTTTGTTTTGGCCCCAATATACTGGGCGGATTTCTTGGATGGAAAACGGGCTATTTTTTTCTAAATGGAATTGATGACAGTATAATGAAAGAAGGTATTCCCGAATATGTATATGCTATGTTCCAGGGAAAATTTGCCATTATTGCTCCGGCATTAATAGCAGGATCATTTGCCGAGAGAATTAAATTCAGGACATATCTTATTTTTATTGCATTATGGAGTCTCCTGGTCTATAGCCCTGTTTGCCACTGGGTCTGGTCATCGGGAGGTTTTCTTGCTAAGGACGGCGCAATTGACTTTGCAGGAGGTACTGTTATTCACATAACCGCTGGCATAAGCGGCCTGGTTATAGCACTTTACCTGGGCGCCAGGCGGGGATATCCAAAAGCCGCAATGAAACCAAATAACCTTGTAATGACCCTCATGGGAGCAGGTCTCCTCTGGGTAGGATGGTTTGGATTTAATGCGGGAAGTGCAGTGTCAAGCGGCCTTGATACCGCCAGAGCCCTTACGCTAACCCAGGTAGCAGCAGCTTCAGGTGCAATGGGCTGGATGATCATTGAGGGAATCCATCACAATAGAGCAACAAGCCTCGGATTTGTCTCTGGTGTCCTTGCAGGCCTTGTAGCGATTACTCCAGCAGCCGGTGTTGTTACTCCACTGGGTGCATTTTTACTCGGTTTTGTCGCATCAGTGGCATGTTATCTTGCCATTTTATTAAAAAACCGCCTCGGTTATGATGACAGCCTTGATGTATTCGGAATTCATGGAATTGCTGGAATTCTTGGCGCCCTTGCCCTTGTCTTTTTCTTGAGGCCTGGCTGGATATCAGCACAGGAAGAGACATGGAATATTTTGCACCAGCTTGGAGTTCAGTCATGGGCTGTTCTCATTGCTATTATATACTCTGCAGCGGTAACTTTTATTATTACTATAATCCTACAGAAAACAATTGGTTTCAGGCTTAATGAAGCTGAAGAGCTTTCCGGTCTTGACCAAAGCCAGCATGCCGAACATGGTTATGGCCTTATCAATATTAATTAAAGGGGGGTAATGAAGATGAAATTAATAACCGCAATCATACAACCAGACAAGCTCGAGCAAGTGAGAGAGGGACTCTATGCTGCTGATATTAAACGCATTACTGTCTCCAGGGTAACAGGCCATGGCCAGCAGGAACCCGAAGAGGATGTATACCGTGGAGTCAAGGTAGTCCCTGAACTGCTTCCTAAAATCAGAATCGATGTGGCCTGCAATGATGATTTTGTCGACATAACCTGCGAGACAATATTGAGATCGGCTAAGCACGGTGATGGCAAAGTTGGAGACGGGAAAATCTTTATTAGAAATCTTGAAGAATGTATTCGAATACGCACAGGTGAGAGGGGCGGCAGCGCAATTTAAGGTAATTTATTTCACAGTATTCTATTGTTAAAACAGAATGCTGCACTTCTTCGCTGCGCTCTGGACGCCGAATGGCACAAATATGGCTTGTTAAGACACCAATATAAATAAACCTACATTAAATAATGATAAAAGGCTTTCAGTAAACTCATTATCTATGGTAAATTCATTCTCCACAAAAAGAAATTAAGAACTGCTGCGAAACTGGACCAGGCAATATATGGTAAAAGTAAAAACGATGCAGTTTTAGATATTTTATAGAAGTAGTAAATTGACAGTACGATAAAAAACCATAGAATAACTATATTAATAAATGCAAAAAAGGGATTTTGCAGTCCAAAGAAAAGAAATGACCAGGCCCCGTTAAGCAGAAGCTGTATTCCAAATAATATCAACGCTGTCTTTCTATTCTTATCATCTTTTGATGATTTCCATATCAAGTACAATGCAATTCCCATCATTGTATACAAAACTGTCCATACTGGTCCAAAAAGCCAGCCCGGAGGATTAAATACAGGTTTATTAATAGTTAGATACCAGGTATTAAGTGAACTCCTGGTAGCAATTGAACCAACTATTCCGACAGCCCAGACAACTAAAATCGAAGCTAAAACTTGTAGTGCCTTTTTTAATTTCATAAACACTTCCTCCATAAAATTATTTTTACATAAAATTTAATCAGTCAATTCTACATGCTGGAAGGATAAAATGCAAGAAATTATTATATTTTTAATTTTGGGTGTTAAAATCTTTTCTGTTAGTTTGGATAATAATATATAAAACGTACGCAAGCATGGACAGTTTTCGAACTCCTATATCGAAGAAATTATCTTTGAACTACAGATATGGCAAGTCGTAAAAGCTTAAATATACCTGGCAATTTTGGTGATATTTTGCACTATTCATCATCTTAACTATAATGATGCCTCAATAATATCTTCCAACCTGTTTGGCTCAAAGGGTTTGAATAGAAAACCAGAATTTCTTGTTTTCTTTGCCGCTTCTAATGTAAGGCCATCAGTATGAGCAGTCATAAAAATTATAATGCTTTTACTGATATTATTAATTGTTTTGGTTGCCTTTATTCCGTTTATTTCACCTTTGAGGATAATATCCATTAAGATAACATCAGGATTCTCTCTTCCGGCAATGTTAATTGCTTCTTCTCCATTATCAACTATCCCAACAACCTCATGCCCCATCCTCTCTAAATCCTTCCTTACCTTAATAGCAAGAATACCCTCGTCCTCAACTATCAAAATCTTAGCCATTGGGCAGATACCTGGCCTGTTTTATTTTCTCAGGGAAAGTCAGCATAAATTTTGCCCCATTGTCACCTGATATTTCCAGTTTTCCATCAAGCTGTTCTGTCAAAATATCTACAAGTTTAAGTCCAAGGCCATTTGACTCAGATATGCCAAAGCCTTTATCCAGACCTTTGCCGTTATCTTTTATTGTCAGTGAAACATTATTGTCATCAATTTTATTAAAATCTACATTTATCTCAGGTTTATCAATATCTTTAAAAGCGTGTTTAAATGCATTTGACAGGATTTCATTAATTACTAAACCACAGGG
>JBHPHB010000045.1:0-17320 GCA_042569985.1 Spirochaetota bacterium
TTTGGATTGGTTGTTGATATCATGTTATTAATTGTTAATAAGGCAATGATATTTTGTTCATAACTTGAGGATTATTGTTTGCAATTTAATCAATAATTAAGTGGTGAATTTTCCCAATTCGTAAGGGTGTCTTTATCAAAAAATACAATTGCAATCTTTATTGTATTGTCAAAATGAATCTTGACAAAATTGATAGATACTCATATTTTGTATTATAGTGAAATTATTCGGATAATTCACCAATTCATATTTGCAATGATATAATTGATTTCACACTGATAAAAGCTGGTGGGGAAAGTGAAAATTCAATCAAAATCAATTGATAATTTGTGTATAATTTATCTTCCGGATGAATTTGAAAAACAGATGCTCACCGATAGTTTGGAAGAAGAATTAAATACAGTTGTACAGGAAAACATAAATTATGACATTATCATAAATATGAGGTATGTAAAGTTTATTAGTAGCCTTGGCTTGGGAATACTTGTAAGAATTGTCCGGGAACTATGGAATTCCGGTAAGAAACTGCATATTTGCAGTATAAATAACATTATAAATGAACTTTTGGAAATTGTAAACTTAAGAGAATTAGTGAACATTTATGATGATGAGGAAGAAGCCGTTCAATCTTTGACAAATTGAATGTAAAAATTGGTTGATTAAAATATTACTATTTTTAGATTTGGTTTCCGAAATTATTACTAACAGGGAACCTTAATATATTGAAATATGAAGTCCTCTCATGAGTAAAAATCAAATAATATTGAATATCCCATTGAAACCGTATAAATTAGAGATAAGATGAAATACAAAATAGAAGAATATCAAAATAAATATAAGCTAAAACTTTCTGAAAGTTATTATGTCTTTAAAAAGCGATTCTCAAAATCATGGGAAAAGTTTGTTGAAAAAGGTCATGAAAAGATGACCATTATGTTTATACCGCATAATGAGAAGAACATATTTAATTTTCAGATATCTAAATTTACCATTCTGTTTTTTGTTTTTCTTTTCTTTATTGTCATAGTAACTTCATCCTATGCTGTACTTCGAAATAATGCTATAAAAAGGCAGGAAAGACGGCTTTTAATGACTTTTGGAGATATAAGATCGCACTTGATTCGTTTTGAAAAGATTACAAATAATATTGAAGAAGTGGTTGATGAACTAAAACCTGAAGTTGAAGATCTTTATGGGCTTGCTGCAGGTACTGGTGATACCAGCAAAGTATGGAATATTTCCGATTTTGATAATAAGGGTAAATTGGAGCTGATTAAGTTAAAAAATATTCTTCCCAAGGAAGTGTTTACCCTTAAGGATATTCAAAAAGACCTTCTCTGCACTACAAATACAATTAAGACAGTTAAAAATTTCATAGATGTTAGAAGCAAAGTAATAAAGGATACACCTTCAATAATACCAAACCAGGGCCATATTACTTCTCTTTTTGGATGGAGAAGATCTCCCTTTGGAAATGGACGTGATTTCCATACGGGAATTGATATTGCTGCCCGACCTGGAACAATAATCAGGGCTACTGCTCCGGGGAAGGTTGCTTCTGCAGGTTGGTCCGGTGGATATGGCAATATGATTAGACTAAAACACAAATATGGATTTGAAACGGTCTATGCACATTGCAGGGCAATTGCCGTGGCAAAAGGGCAAAATGTCAGGAAGGGAACTATTATCGGATATATAGGCGCAACAGGTAATGCAACTGGAAATCATTGTCATTATGAAATCAGGCTTGGCGGCATTCCGATAAATCCCTATCCCTATATGAGTAGAGTATGGTAATAAAGGCTGATTAAGAAAAAATATATGTCTGTCTATGCTTAAAACATTACCCTTTTATATTAAAACCTTCATAATAATTTCGATAGTTTCAATAATTACAATTACATATTCCACAACATATACCGATGAAAACAGTTTTAAATCTTCATTGTTAGATTTCGTTAATAAAACCTCCATTCCTGATAAAACCAATATTGAGATCATTGGAACACCAATGGTTTCTGAAAATGGAATATATCCGTCTTCACTGTATAAAAAAGGAGATTGGGGGAAATATATTTTCGGGCCGGAGTACAGGTATATAGATAAATATGAAAAGCTATCGCTATACAGTAATGAAAATGTTAATATAATTTCCTACGGTTCAATAAAGTTAAACTTGAAATATGGGGGTTCGGTTTTTTTAGACAAGAAGTATAAGCAGTATGATGAGGATAAAGCTGTATCAAAAGTCATTCAGTCGGGTTTTATTCCCGAACAGGAAATGCAGGTACATATGGAGGGGAAGATTGGCAAGAGAATGACAATATATATTGACCATGACAGTAGAAAGAAAGTGGGAAACCGTTACCTCATGCAGTACAGGGCCGTTAAGGATGATGAGATCATCAGAGAAATAAATGCCGGAGAGATAGATGTTAAATTTAATCATTCAAAATATGGAGTATATGACAATACATCAAATAAAGCTTTGGGGATTGACTTAACCTTAAAAAAAAGTAAGCTAAAAGTAAAGGCCTTCGGCAGTATAGCGTTAGGTGAAACTGAAACTGAAAGATTTGTTGGCAATTCATCTCCCGGGGATACCAAGTTATCTGAATTTCAATATATTAAAAGGGTTTATTATCAGATTGAGCCATTTAAAAGATATGATAACCGTTCCGTCATCCCTTCGGAAATTGAGATAGCAAGTTCAAATGTTATGAATTCCACTCCATCAAGCCCGGACTCATATATTCTCTATCCTGTTAATTTAAATCCGTCCGATTTTGAACTTTATATGGACGATCAGAATCCATATAATAATTATAATGCAATAACACTTTCAATTGATAACGGCAATTATGTGAAGCTTGTTTCGGGAAGGGATTATTCAATAAATTATACCACCGGTTTAATAACATTTTTAAAGGATATACCCGAGAATTCAAGAATTTTTGCGGCATACACATTGAAGTCAGGCAATACTGTTGATCCACAGTCCCTGTCACCGGGTGATATAAAACATCCCGGAGGAAGGTTTTCGGGAAAGATATTTACATTCATTAAGTACGGATACTCTATTTCTGAGGATAGCAATGCCACGGACAGGAATAATGACGGAAAATACAACCGTGATATTTATGAGGTGAGATCCTTTTATTATCTGGGTGAAAGGAATATATTAAACAAAAATTTTAAAATTAAATTTTTAAATGATAACAGGGTGATGGATAAAGCTGAAGTCAGCTCAATGGGGAGATATGCCATAGACTATAAAGTTGGCGTAATTCAGTTTACATACCGCGAGCCCTTCAAAGCCTTAAATCCGTCAGTCTATTCGGAAAGACAGCCTTCTGATATTTATATATCATCAAGATACAGCATCAGGGCCGATTACTTTCGTGAAGCCAGGAGTTTTCAGCTTAAGCATGTAAATATAATTCCCAACAGTGTAAGAATAAAGGTAAACGGAAGGGTGCTGCCCACTTCTCTGTATTCAATCGATTATATATCTGGATTTTTAGCTTTTACTAATGCCACCAATCCGCTAATTGGCCCGGAAACGGTCATTGAGGTGAAGTATGAATTTTATCCCTTCGGTGCCCAGCCACAGTCATTTATTGGCGGCCTCAGGGCTGATTACCGATTTAATAGAAACCTAAATATTGGTGGCAGTCTTCTTTTTTCCAGGTCCGCAGGCACTGAGAAAATACCCGATCCCGATAATGTACCAACCCAGACAATGCTCTTCGAAGGGGATGCCCTTGTACACCTGGATGGGAAGAGGCTTGCTCAATTTGTTAATCTCTTTTCTAAAAAAAAGCGCAACTCCATACCGGTTGAGATTAATGCCTATGGTGAATATGCCAGGAGTTATAAAAACGTAAATACTTTCGGAAGAGCCCTCATAGATAACATGGAATCATCAGATGAAATAGTGAGCATATCTCTTTCTGATAAGGATTGGATACTGGCATCTATGCCGGGCGGAACAGCTCAGAACGAAAGAGGCATTTTGAATTACCACTATTACAGGGACCCTTCAAACCCGGAAACCCTGAAGGGAATTTCTTACGAGGCAACACAGGTTAATAATACCGTAAAGCAGGGGCCCTATAATATTGCCACGGGCAGTGTTTCAAGTTCTATCCAGGAATACAAAAATCAGCTTTCACTGGTGCTGAATATGAATTTCACCTCTGGGAACTATGTTTCAATTGCGACAAGGAACCTTTCAAAAACTGCCGTAGATTTTTCAGGAATACAGTATGTTGAAATATCTTATAGATACGAAGGGGATGCTGAAATAGATTTGTTTTTTGATCTGGGTAGATTAAATGAAGACTCCGATGGTGACGGACAGTTTGATACAGAGGATACAAATAAAAACGGACATATTGATTATGACCCTGGTACAGTAATCTCTGAGGATATGGGTTATGAGTTTAACAGTGCCGCTTTCACCACGGTTGTGGGTTCGGGGCCCGGACTGAACAGAGTTACCATGGGTGACGGGATGCTTAATAGCGAGGACCTTAACCATAATGGAGTATTTGAAGATGATTCAGTTTTAGGCTATCAATATGAGAGGGTTTATTCTTTGCCCGGAGTTAATACTTCACCAACTGGATTTAATATTACATCTGCAGATTCTGCATGGACTAAAAAGCGTATATACATAAACCAATCGGGATTTACACAGGCTCAGGTTGATGTTTTAAAGCAGGTGGAAGCTTTAAGGCTGTATATAAGAAATAACAGCGGAACAGCAGGGACGCTATATATTGATAAAATTAGATTTGTATCTTCAAGGTGGAGAAATATTGAGAGAGACGGCATAACAGCAGGGCCCGATGATTTATCAGCAACAATGATCAACAGTATTAATGATGATGATTACAGGACAGAGTCATTTTTATTTTCTAAAAAAGATTTGTATGAATCCCTGTATGGTGAAAGGACCAGCACAGAGATGTCAAAAGAGAAAGAGTCTGCTTTACAGCTTGTTTATGCTGTTCCCGGCGGCAGCAGTAATGTATCCATAACAAGAAAATTTTCGAAACCCATGGATCTCCGCCATTACAAGACAATGAACCTCTGGTATAACCTGAGAAGCTTCACCGGTGGGGAGAAAATCGGCATCAGGATAGGTTCATCGGACAGCGATTATGTGGAATACCAGTTTCCAATGGATTATACTAAAATTTGGAGGGAGGTTAAAATAAAGCTTAAGAGCGGTTCTTCCGGGGATGTTGATGTCTTTCAAACAGAGGGGAATCCTGACTTAAAGAGGGTATCCATGGTTAAGGTGATAATATATGGGTCCGGAAGTTCCGGGAAAATATGGCTTAATGATATTTATGTTTCCGAACCGGATTCCCTGGAGAGCAGTGCCCACTGGATTGAGGGGGAGATAAAAATTAAAAGGCCCCTCTTTAGAACGAAGGGCGGAGTCCCCATACTTTCAGACATAAATATTAAGTATATCCAGAAGGGCCATGGTATAAATTTCAGCACCATTGGAAAAGATAATTCTGAGATTGAAGAGGAATACAAGCAGGTATTTTCATCATTTAAAATTCTGCCTAACTGGAATGCTCAAATTGACTTTATCAGGGAAGACTCAAAAACGGAAAGCCAAAACGAGGATGTCTTAGAATCCAAAAGAGGTAAAACAGAACGGAATAGCTTATATTTTCTTACGGACTATAAATCAAATATTTATGCAGTGCCGAGCATTAAGGTGACATACAAATATGATAACTATATGAATCATGCCGATGGATATCTTACAAATTATCAGTACCAGGTAAATACAAAAACCAGGAATGATGAACATAGTCCGGCAATTATGATTGATGAGAATATTGATAAATTTTTATGGGGTAAATTTTCAACAAAGCTTTTCATAAACATGTTGTTTAAGGATGAAATTATTGAACGTTTTTCATCAGAGGAAAATCTTGCATCCTACACTTCAATACATGAAAAAGAGACAAGACAAAAAACTATGACAAACTTCAGCATGGAATATAAGAATAGAATATTTTACATTAAACCTTTACTAAGTGTCAGTTCGGAGGAGATTGTTGAATTATACGGGAAGAAAGAAATAAAGGATACCGAAATTCTATCTGATGTGGGAGGCGGTTTTCATTTCCCCTTTGTGTATAATAAAGATTTTAAGTTTGTGGAAAGAAGCAAAATGGCAACCTTGTCGTTGGGTGTTAATGATTTTTATATATCGCCTCAATATAAAATTGAGACAAGCTATTTGGAAAATAAATTCAGGGATTACAGTGACGAGGAAGAATTAACATCAGATAAATTCAGAAGGGCAAAAAATGCCACCAGTTATATTTCAACTAAGATCAATATACCCGTTAACCTGTCAAAGATAAAGAAGGTCAAGTTTATTAAGGGGATAAATTTTTCATTTTCCCGGTCCCTCTATCTTTACGAAAAGGAGATTCCCTATGAAGGGGAATCTTCCAATTCTTTTAAAGAAGAATATGGATTAAGCAGGTCAATTAATAGCCTCCTGGGCGGAGGATGGAATATTTTCAGCTATTATCCCGGCTATTTTTTTACGGGGAGAAAGAACTTTTCCAGCGGCCGTGATTATATATATGGAAAGTTAAATGATGAGATAACCTATCCCTCGGGGAATGCTGCAGCAGAGTATAATAACCAGCTGAAGCTTATCAATAATTTTTCCTTTAATTGGACTTTTGATTTCGACAGGTTTAATTTCAATACAAGCACGGGTTTAAACCAGGTTAGCGAAAGGATGAATATTAATGGAGTGCCTCAGCAGGTGGTATCGTGGAATATCAGTACAATATTCAATTTTGACATGATGAAATTATTCAGCTTTGGATTTTTTCGAAAAAATAAATCCAGTCTTCCCCATCATGCGGCAAATGTTAATCTCGGTTACAGCTATATTAATAACATGATAATTACTTCGAATATTGTGGAAAATACCCACACCCCCAGTATTGGTATTACATTAAAGTGGGACAGGTCAAATATTGGTTTGAAAACCAGTGTAGATTTTAAAAAGAAGAATGATAAGGAATTTATTGAAATTGATGATGAAAACAGGCCTGTATCGGATAATATTTATTTTACAAATATGACAGAGTCTGCATCGTTTAAGGAAACTGATATTGGATACAGCTTCTCAATTATATACGAAACCGATGTTAGATGGATTTACGGTCTTTTTATGGACTTCTATAAACTTGCAGCTTTGCCCATTTTTTCCATTGAATATATACTCAAGCTAAACAGGTATGATTATAACGTAACAGTTTCTCCGGAACCCTATGACCTTCACCTCATTAATGGCAAACTCACTCTGGATCTCCACAGAAATATTCAGGGAGGCATTTTTTCAAAATTTGCCTTTGAGACTTTCAGAAATAGAGAGACCAACAAGGTGAGCAGGGAAATCTTTTCATACCAGGTGGGTTTTAACTTCTCATTGATATTTTGATTACTTTCTGTTTCTTCCCTTCCTGAACCGGAAACTTTTTCTCAATTCCTTTTTTGTATCCCTTAATTCTTTTTTCATTTCTTTTCTTTCTTTTTTAATCATACCTCTCGTGGAGGTATCTTTATTCTTATTGTCTTTGATTTCATCTACTTTATTCTTCTGTTTGTTTTCATTTTTCTTGTTTAGGCTTGATTTTTTTGGTGCAATATTTTGTATTCTGTTTTGAGAATCTATGGATGCCTCTTTTATTAATGCCCTGTCGCTGTTATCAATTTTTTCAATCTTGGTTAATTTTGAAATAACGTACTTTTTATTTTTTTGAGCAAATATTATTTTGTTATTATGGTTGTTCTTAATTCTAATCTTTCCTTTAGTCAAAATAACAGATGTCATTTTATCAGATGCATGCAAAAGAAATTCTGTGCCAACGGGGAGAATATCAGCATGATCTGTATAAAAAGCATATTGTACATTTTTCTTTTTGTTGATAAAGGCTGAAAGGATTGTTCCCCGGGCAATTCTAAATTTAAATTCATAAGACTTTTTCTTTTTTAAATATCTATACTCTATAATTTCGAGATCTGTTTTTTCAAATATATGTATTTTAAATACATCAGTTAGAGAGATTAGAGCCTTCCCTTTCTCACCAGTATGTATTATTGATTTTTCTGTAATATTAAAATGGGGTTTTGCTTGCAGTTTATTTAGGAATACATTTCCTTCAACATGGCTAAAGGTAATGTGCTTTTCAATTTTATCAGCAGGATAGTATGTTTTAATTATAATTGCCACCAGGAATATTGCAGCTATGGACGACATGGCATAAACCGCAGGCTTTAAAAATCCTGTTTTTTTATCTTTCAGTTTAAAGATCTTATCTTCATTTCTTATTTCATTGCATGAATTTAAAATTCTTTCCTGTAATTTATTAGAAGGATTTAGCTGATTATAATCAACAGGCTTTAGTATTTTGGCTAATGACTGGTATTCTTTTTTGCAATGTTCACATTCTGCAATGTGGGAATACAACTTTTCTTCTTCAGGATTATCATGAAGGAGTAGCCTGTGGAAATCTTTATTTAAAAGATGTTTTTTCAATAATCTATCCTCTATTATTATACAGATGAGAAGTCCATTTCTGACAAAAATTTCATATTAATCCCGATTTTTTTAATTCTGTTGATAAGTAATCTAAAGCCGTCTTTAGTTTTCTTCTCACAGTACGCTCTGATATACCTGTGTTTATGGAAATTTCTTTATTGCCCATGTTCAACTCTTTTTTCATTATGAAAATTGATTTAGACAGGGTATCTAGATTTTCTAAAAATTCATATATTTTATTGTTTAATTCTTCAAGTTCGATATTTGCACTAACATTTTCATTTGCCTGAAAATCTTTATTTTCAATTGAAGTAAATTGTATCCTTCTGTTTTTTTTAATCGAATTAACACTGAGGTTATGGGCAGTCTTATATAAAAAGGCTTTGACGGTGCTTTCAATTATCTTGTGATTCTCAGAATACTTCATGAGGTTAACAAAGGAATCGTGAAGTATATCCTCTGCCGTTTCCTGGGAGCCCATGATTTTATATATATAGATCAATAGCTCTTTGCTATATTTATTATACAGTTCAATAATTTTTTCGTCATTCAACAATTTTTTTGTCCGCTTTATTATTATGTTTTGTATTACTCTATGAAGCTTCGAAAAAAGTATTAATCAAAATAGTGATATCAAAGGAGGATGTCAATGAAAAAGATAAGTTTAATAATTTTATCTTTAATAGTAAGTTTCTCCCTTAGTTCTTTTGCGGATGATTCCAATACGGATAAGGATCCCAAAAAAGAAATGAAGAAGGAGCAAAAGAGAAAAAGAGTTCGAAATAGGATCAGAAATAAAACAAAGAAATCTGATGACGTAAAAAATATAAAGAAGGAAAACAAAGAGCAAAAGAAAGACAAGAAAAGATATAGAAAGAGAAACAGAAAGGAACTGAGAAAAGAGCTTAGGAAGGAACAGAAAAAGTCGTATAAGAATGCAAATAGAAAAATGAGAAAAGGTAACTAAATATAATCCACTAAAATAACCCTAAATTAAATGATTGGAAGCGATAAAATCTTATCGCTTCCAGTCGTTTATTTAAAAAATAATTTTTTAAAGAATTGACCCTACTTCTGTTAAAAATTATTAAATTCATATTGAAAAATTATATAATCAATAAAGAGATTGTCATATGAGATATATTTTAAGGTTATCCGTCTGTATTAGTGTGATTATAATCATACAGGTTAATGTAAAAGCTGTAGAAAAATCTAAATGGGATTTAAAGGTTGGTGCTAAAGGTGTATATTCAACCGGGCAGACCGATTCTTATGTCTATTATAAACCTTACATAAATGGCGGTTACAATAGCAATATCATAACTATACTTGCCGGATACTCCGGCTTAATAGATTACCAGGTTAGTGATAACATGGATAATTATAATTATATTGTTGTTCACCAGGTATTGGCATCTCTGGGTACTTCCTTTATAAAAAACCTTGACCTGAATTTTGAATATGAGTTCTACATTGGTGAGTTGGACTATGAACGGATGGAATATCTCTTTGAAGCTGAATACAGTTTTGAAAAATTTTCACTTTTTGGTGAGTTCAGCTTTGGGAATACGGAATACTATTTTAATTTACAGGATATAAAGAGCAGGAATTACGGCTGCTCTTTTGAGATAGGTTATTTTATCTCTGATAAAATCAGTTTGGATTTTAGCTATACTTACGGATATATTTCTTCAGATATACTGGATAATATTTATCAAAAACATATATTCCGCCTGGGTACTATTTCGGGTATTACAGATTCAACATTCATTTTTGGAGGCTTGAATACCGGAGGGGATTCAAACAATTTTGGGATACTTGGAATTGACCTGGGTGTAAATCAATATATCTTGGGGCATGTAAAAGTAAATGTGTTATATGTCTATTCTTACTATATATCACCGGATAATAGCAAAAAAACAACAGTTCCTGGCCAGGGCCACTCAACAGTGACTGAAGTTACAGATTCATATGGTTTTCATAAGCTTCTATTTGGAGTAGAGTATAGATTATAAAAGAATAATTGTTTTTTAGAAATTAATTGCTATTACTGCGGCCACTATGTTGCATAATGATCTTTGTGTGAAGCTGAAAAACCAATATCCCGAAAAAACATAAAAGCGCCTAATGTATAAGTTAGAAATGGATGTGTCATGAAATTAATAATGACGTTACTGGTAAAGGATGAACAGGATATAATCAGGGAAAATATTGAATTTCATAAATCGCAAGGTGTTGATTTTTTCATCGTAACTGACAATCGATCGACAGATGATACATCTAAGATCCTTAAAAAATATGAATCACAGGGCATTCTGAAGTATATCTATGAGGAAAAATATCGCGACCAGTCTCCATGGGTAACGCAAATGGCCAGGATGGCATATATTATTTATGATGCTGACTGGATCATTAACAATGATGCAGATGAATTCTGGTGGCCGCAGCAAGGAAATTTAAAAGAAACCTTTCAAAAAATACCTGCGCAATATAATCTATTAAGAGCACAGAGGCATAATTTTATTCCTGTTCATGAATATACACCTCCTTTTTTCCGTCACATGGTATATAGGGAAAAAATATCATTAAATCCAATAGGCAAACCACTACCCGCTAAAGTTGCCCACCGAGGATTCGAACAAATAAAAGTAGCACCAGGAAATCATATGGTAGATGGAATAAAAAATCCCAGAATCTTTGATGGTAGTATTGAAATATTTCATTTTCCGATTAGAGATTACGAACAACTTGTTAGAAAAACAGTAAGCATAGGGGAAGCTTATGAAAGAAATAAAACTCAGTCAGACTCTATAGGTATAGCACGAAGAACAGTTTATAAGGAATACAGGAGAAATGGTAATACCCTCCAAAATTATTACTCGCAAAAAATTTATGATAAAAATCGAATAAATAAAGAGATTGAATCTGGTTCAATTGTTGAAGATTCTCAACTTTTAGAGTATTTTTATTCAATTTTCTAATAAGACAAATTAACGTGGCCGTACTTTTTCTCTAGCTACGCTCCATGTAAATACGCCGGTTATTTACCCGTTTCATATAATCATTCATAACATTAACAAACTTCAGATTACATATTACATAATGACTTTTATATTAAGCTGTAAAAAAAGTCTTTAAATTGACAAAAAGATCACCGCGTACTTTAATTTATTACAATTGACTTTTCTCTTAAAATCTATTTAAAGAAATTGCCCAGCTTGCCTTTCATCTTTTTAAAAACTCCCTGGATTTCTGTAACATAAATATTATCCCTTGCCTTGATTAATTGATCATTGGTGGTGAGGCGGATAAGTTCCCACAGGAGTTCACTATCGGGGCATTTGGCAAAGTAATCAAGGTTAATCTGATAAGCACCTTTATACTTTCTTGCTCCTCCCTGTGAACTGATTTTTTTGATTATTTCATTGAGGTTTATATTCTCTTTTTTTGCCCTGAAAGAGGCATCTAAAGATAAGCCCTCTTTTGTTTTAATGGCTGCATATACAATGACCGTTGTAATTTCGTCACCCTTTAATAATATATCAGCTATAATTGCAATACTGTCTCTGTGTTTATCATCTATAAAACCAATACCGGCAATAATCCAGTCCTTGTAGGCAAATTGATTTTCAATTGCCTTCCACAGCAGTTTAATCGTATGCTCAGACAATGGTAAATCGCTCACCTCTTTAATTATGCTGGTGTCAAAGTGTTTCGACAGGTAATCCAGGGCTTTATAGTCGGTCTTGTTTGCATGGGTAAATTTATCAGTATCTGTTTGTATGCCGTACAGAAGGGCAGTTGTTACTTTCATAAAGTCGGTTTCATTAAATTCAATATTTAAGTCATTTAACAGCAGTGATATGATTGTGGAAGTTGAACCAACTTCAGTATTTATAACTTGATAATCAATATTTATATCTTCTTTTACTTTTTCATGGTGGTCAATATGGATAGCGCAGGGGATTTTCCCGCTTATCCCTTCGGCATGTGCGGACTGATGATCGGTTATTATATAAGCATCATACTTGTCCAGGCCGGGATTTGGTTTGTTGAATTCAATGGGTATTTCCAGTTTATCAACAAACTCCCTGTTTTGAGGTAGTGATATTTTTTTTTCTGCAATAATTGATGATTTAATTCCTAAGTGGCTGCAGATTAATTTCAAAGCAAATGAAGATGCAATTGAGTCGGGATCGGGAGAACCCTTGATAAAGATTAAAATGCAATTATATTTTGTCAGGGCAGATATAAGCTTATCTCCACTTATGTGCATTGTATTTGCCGCCTCCTTTGGTGAATTAACAAGGTAGTATTATGGTTTTTATTTTGCAAGTATAAATATTGCTCAAAAACATTGAAAATTTAAAAATTGATTGCCCTTAGAATTTAGAATATATAAATTGTTAATTCAATAAATTTAAGGAACAAAAAATCAGAAATATTATGATTCCAAAAAATGCTAAAATTATCAGTAAGGACAATTATCCCTTTGATAAAAGAATATGCGGCCTTTATCCGTTGGAGAGGCTTATTAATGTTTTGTATAAAATTGGCGTGAGAACAATTTATTTTGAACTATCAGATGAAGAGAAGTTATTCGTTACTGGCAAAGTATTAAAAAAACTTAAAAGATTGAAAGATTTAAAGATTATCTATGAAAAAGGAAAAGAGGGAAAGTTAAAATGTTTTAAGCTCTACACAAACTTATTTAGTCAACATCAATTGTTTGATGATTTAAATAGCTACTTCAGAAAAAAAGATAATTTTCTTATTCCCAAAACCGATGACAAACAGTTTTATATAAAAGATAATAAAGATATTAAAATTGCCAGACATATTCTAAAACGAAGAATACTTGATTCAACTCCCGGTTTCTTTGCCAGGGAGGTTAATAAAAGGGTATCCCTGCCAATTAGTTCAATACTATCATCAACCGGGATTCACCCCAATGCCGTGACTCTTTTTAATATGCTTCTGGGAGTTCTTTGTGCATTTTTGGTTTATTTAAATACATATACAACAATTGCTTTGGGAGGGATTCTTTTCCAGATAATTTCCGTTGTGGATGGTGTAGATGGAGAGGTTGCGGTTTTGACATTTAAGACTTCCAGCTTTGGGGCTTTACTCGATACAATTTCAGATCTCTTTTCTCTTGGCATATTTCTTGTGGCCTGTTCTTTTGTATTCTTTGATCACTTCCAGGGAATATCAACTTATATTGTAATTGGGATTCTTGTGATAGGAGTTATTTTAACTGTCCTGGCAGAATGGATGTTTCTTCGAAAATATGATGGGCCCGTATCTTTAAGGACATACTGGACTGAATTTTTAGAAAAACTTCCCAAGGATGATAA
Organism: Spirochaetota bacterium; assembly: GCA_042569985.1. Taxonomy (GTDB): domain Bacteria; phylum Spirochaetota; class UBA4802; order UBA4802; family UBA5550; genus JBHPHB01. The sequence goes on from JBHPHB010000045.1 coordinate 13,960, forward strand.
ATTAGTGGCATTTTCACTTTCAATCAAATATTTTGTTAAGAAAGAGTTTTATTCCTTTCTGTTTCTTTTTGCCTGTGTCTCGGGAATTGCACATTGGATTATTCCCGGTGCAGCGACCTTCGTGGCAATATCTTCATTTCTTCTTTTAACCCTTAATTTTCGCTTTTTATCAATATTTAAATGATTTTTTAAATATTTAGCCAAAAAAAAATAAGAGACTATCCAGTCAATAAAAAATTAATCCTTGACAAAAAATACACAGGCAAATAGCTTTGTCATTCAAATATCATTAATGAAGTATTTCATTGATTACTGAAATTAAAGCATATGCTAAAATAAACCTCAATCTTGAAGTAAACAATCACAGGAGTGATGGTTACCATAATATATTCAGCCTCATGGCGAATATTGATTTATACGATCTTTTAAAACTCGAAGATGCCAGAGTCATAGAATTTAGAGATTCTGATATACGAATTAGTGTAACTGGCGGAAGGTATAAAGGCGCCTTAGATTCTTTAAGTACCGGGAACAATCTCATTTCCAGGGCTGGAAAGGAATACTTGAAGCATATAAAAGCCAGTGCAAGCGTTCATTTTTCATTATTAAAAGATATTCCCGTTGGTTCCGGGCTGGGAGGAGGCAGTGCTGATGCAGCTGCAGCAATTAAACTTATAAACGGATATATTAATAAAGAGACCGATAAAGGCCTTACTAATTTAGGACTTATCGGTATTGGCGCAAAGGTGGGAGCTGATGTACCTTTTTGTTTAACAGGTGGGTTTGCATTTTGCGAAGGAACCGGCGATATAATTGAATCCACCTGGAGTAGCCTGAATGACTATTGGCTTTTGATTGTAAATAATGGAATTCACATTGATACCGCCTGGGCTTATAAGTCTCTTGAAAGAGGGAGTGAGAGTAGAATTGGTCCTGAGGAGATTCAGTTAAGGAAGGATAGAATTTCCAATGCAATAGAAAGCGGTGATATTGATGAAATGAGTAAATGCTTAACAAATGATTTTGAGGTTCCTGTTTTTAACAAATACCCCGATATAGCAAAACTTAAAAAGAGAATTATGAAACTGGGTGCCCGCTTATCCATAATGACAGGTACAGGTTCAACATTGGTTGGATTTTATTCTGATGAGGAAAAAGCGAATAAGGCAAAAGATATATTAAAAGATGAAGTGGAAATGGCATTATTAACAAAATTTATATAATAAATTTGATTTATTGAGGCGTGGCCAAGCGGTAAGGCACCGGGTTTTGGTCCCGGTATCCCAGGTTCGAATCCTGGCGCCTCAGATTTTCTGAAAGAGAGGGACGAGATTAATAAAGTAGCTTCAATTATTCTTGCAGGCGGCAAAGGGGAGCGGATGAAATCTGAATTGCCCAAAGTCCTTCAGCCGCTTCAGAGTGAACCTTTGATATCGCATGTTATTGGAAACCTGAAATCAGCCGGTATAGAGAATATAACAGTAGTAGTTGGTTACCGGGGTGACATGGTAATTGAAAAAATTGGCCCTCAAATCGGTCATGTTTGGCAGCACGAACAGCTTGGAACGGGTCATGCTGTAATGCAGGCAGAAGAGAAGTTTTCTGATTTTGACGGAAATATAATTGTTGCCTGTGGTGATGTTCCATTGATAAAACCTGAAACATTTGAATTGCTCATTGGCGAATCACAAAAGGAAAATGTTAAGGCAGTAGTTCTTACAATGGAAGTAGATAATCCCGGGGGATACGGAAGGATTTTGAAAGATGGAGAAGAAAAGTTTATTGGAATTGTTGAAGAAGCAGATGCAAGTGATGAGGAAAAATCTATAAAAGAGGTTAATACAGGAACTTATATTTTTGATAAGGAATTTTTATTTAATGGTCTAAAACAGGTAGATTGTAATAATGCCCAGAATGAATATTACTTGCCCGATGCTCTTGAATATGTTATAGAAAAAGGATATGATGTGGGGACTTTACTCCTTAAAAGTCCAATAGAAGGAAGTGGAATAAATTCAAAAGAAGAGTTATCAATTCTGGAAGAATATCTGAAAAAGAATAAGTGAGTATAAATATTATGAATAATTTTCAAATGAAAATATTCTCGGGATCTTCAAATCCTGAACTTTCGCAAGAGATTGTTGATTATCTTGGTGTAAGTCTTTCCGGAATTGAACTGAAGACATTTGCAGATGGAGAGATGTCTGTAAAGTTAAAAGAAAGTGTACGCGGATGTGATATCTATATAATTCAATCAACATGCAACCCTGCAAATGATAATATTATGGAAATGCTTCTGATTATTGACGCAGCTCTGAGGGCATCAGCTAGCAGTATAACGGTTGTTATCCCCTATTTTGGATACGCACGACAGGATAGAAAAGTGGAACCCAGAGTGCCCATTTCATCAAAGGTTGTGGCGAATATAATACAGGCAGCAGGCGCGGATAGAATAATAACAATGGAATTGCATGCTGACCAGATCCAGGGTTTTTTTGATATTCCCGTTGATAATCTTTTTGCAGCTCCCATAGCAATTGAATATCTAAAGAGCTTGAAATTAAAAGATATTGCAGTGGTTTCCCCTGATGCAGGAGGCGCGGATAGGGCACGTTTTTTAGCTAAAACACTTGATGCAGGCCTGGCAATAATTGATAAGAGACGTGAAGTAGCGAATGTGTCTGAAGTGATGCATGTTATTGGTGATGTTGATAAGATGAATTGTATTTTGGTTGACGATATGGTTGACACGGGCGGTTCCATTACCAAGGCAGCAAAGGCTTTAAAAGATCATGGGGCAAAGGATGTTTATTGTCTGTTTACTCATCCCGTACTTTCCGGGCCAGCCGGGGAAAGACTGAAAAATTCAGAAATAAAGGAAATCATTACTACTAATACAATACCATTTATACAAGCTGATAAATTTAAAAATTTGGAAATATTGTCTATTGCTCCCATTTTTGGTGAAGCAATTAAAAGGATTCACAATGGAGATTCGGTTAGTACTCTGTTTATTTAAATGTCGCTCATAAAATTTGTGAGCAATCCAGAGGGCTAATGACTGGCAGATGTTAAAACTATGAAGAAATACATCCAAAAACAGTTTTAATATTCAGTTTTTGGAAGTGACCATATTTAATATGAATACTGAGGTAAAGCAATGAAAGAGAAAAGTTTGAATGTAGAACCAAGAAAAGAAACTGGAAAAAATGTCGCCAGAAGAATGAGGGAGTCCGGTTATATACCCGGAGTCATCTATTCGCATGGTGAAACAGAATTGGTGAAGGTTGCGAAGAAAGAATTCGTAGCGCTTTTTAAGAATAAGATCTCTGAAAGTGTTATTTTTGATATTAACATAAAG
>JBHPHB010000046.1:0-17273 GCA_042569985.1 Spirochaetota bacterium
TGTAATTGATCATCCAAAAAAAAACATGGAGTATTATTATGATAAAGAATCTTTGGTATGCAGTACTAAATTCAAAAGAGGTTAAAAAAGGTAAGATTACTTCTGCTAAGAGAATGGGGCGGAATCTTGTTTTCTGGAGATTAGAGAACGGGGAAGTGGCCTGCATAGAAAAATGGAAAATTGGCAACCTTGATCAAAGTCTAATAATATATGGCCGGGATATTGATAATCCCGCTATGCTTTTTCTGCATGGAGGCCCTGGATTTTCAGAATTTCCCTATGTTAATTATATAAACAAGAAATTGGAAAAACATTTAACATTTATCTACTGGGAGCAGCGGGGTTCGGTTAAATCTCCCACCGACTCCATTACTGATAAAACAATAAATCTAAATCAGCTGGTTAAAGATACAATTGAGGTTGCGGAAAAAGTTAAGAAGAAATTTAAGAAAGAAAAAATTTATTTGCTAGGCCATTCATGGGGGACTTTACCGGGAATACTTGCTGCTCATAAGCGCCCAGATTTATTTCATGCATATATTGGAATTTCACAGATTGTAAATTGGCTGGAAAGTGACAAACTTGCCCATAAATGGGCTTTAGATAAAGCAAAAAAAGAAAAGAATATTAAAGCAATTGATGAATTGAAAAAGGTTGTTCCATACAGTTCAAAGGATTTCAAAAAAAAGCAGGTTTTAATGAAGTGGGTTGCAAATTTTGGCGGAGGAATGACCCATGTAAAAAAAAGTATGTTTCATACATTTATTTATCCTCTGATAAAAGTAAGGGAATTTACATTTACCGACAAATTAAACTTTTTCCCTTCGGGGATGAAATCAATGAATTTATTATGGGAAGAAATTATTAGAGTTAACCTGTTTAAAAAAATTCAGAGAATTAAGATTCCCGTTTATATTTTACATGGTAAATTCGATCAACAAGTTTCTTATGTATTATCGAAACAGTATTTTAATAAATTAAAATCTCCCGGAAAGAAATTCTATACCTTCGATAGATCTGCACATGGAGTTATATGGGAAGAACCTAAAAAATATAAAAAAATTATAATTAATGATATTTTAAATAAACGTTAATACCGTATCCTCAGACCGGAAGAAAAAAATCCTCATTATATTTTATCATCAATTACTTATAATTGTAATTATTTATATTTATATCCCTTGTTATTTTGTTTCAAAAGTTTATCACGTATTCTCCTGTATGCTATTATGGGACTATCACCGGGGATAAGCTTTTCATTCATTTTCAGGCTTGTCTTTTTCGGCTTCTCAGTGATGACAACCCTCCTGTCCTGGTGAAGGACAACCATGCTGAACTTCATATTAAGGTAGGTTACAAGATTTTGCAGGAGTGGGACCCTCAGAATTTTCTGATATATCCTCATATATATCAATGTATTTTCATCATCTATTGGAGTAAAAGAAGTAAATATCCTCAACTTATCAAATATATGGTTCTGCCATATATTGGGGAAAACAAAATTGACATAAAAATCACCGGGCCCGGGTTTAGGAAATTCCTCGGGTTTCATAGGCTTCTGGCCTACATCAATATCATATTTCGGATAGAACTTAAGTTCATTATCACCAATTTCAAGGAGCGGCCCATGTACAAGGGTCTTGCCCCCCCTCCCTATTGTATTGTGGTGCACAAAGGGAACATGCACCTCGTCAAGCTGGTTCTCAATGGCCCTCGTATAATACGTGTTCCAGTGGTCGGCCCGTGTTGAGTGATGGAATGAATCATCGAGGTTGTCAAAAAAAGGTATATCGGGCAGGTTCTCCGTCTTGTCCCCCCAGAATATCCATACAAAACCATGCTCCTCTCTGGCAGCATAAGAATGCACCTTAAAATGATTGGGGACTTTACTGCTTTTACCATTAGCAGGTATAAGTGTTACCTTTCCTGTCCCGTCATAACGCAATCCATGAAAGGGGCATTGCACATTATCGTGTACCAGCTTTCCAATTGACAAAGAGACCCCCCTGTGTGCACACAAATCGCTAATACAGTGAATGCTATTATCATCACTTCTCCAGAGAACAAGCTTTTCATTGAGGCGGGTGACCCCAATCATTTTGTTTTTTTTAAGCTCCTTTGACTGAAGAATTGCATACCAGAAATTACGTATCATTTTTATCTCCTTAAATTATTTGAGTCCTTATTGATTAAAAGGTTTTTATGCCTTATTCTTAACCCTTAAAATATTTTGAAGCTTCATTACATGATTTTATTTTTTGGATGTCATTTATCACTTTTAAATATAACCCTCTGGTTTTTTGAATCACGTACATTGGCACTTACAAGTGAACCACTCAATAAATTATTCTGCAGCCAGGGCGAAAAACGGCCGCACAGATCATTTGCCAGGATATGCTTTAAAAATGTCCGCTTCTCCCCCAGGGGTACGCACAGATGGACCGTGGGGTACAGAGCTGCACGAACATAGCCTTCACTTTCGGGATATCTTTCATCAACAACAGAATTATAGACAATTACGACACTCCCGTCAGAAAGATTTCTGCGTACCAGGTAATAGAGGTATTCCCTATTTTTCAAGGGGGGCGGTGTCTTATATCGGACCCTTACAAGCCAGGCAATTTGCTTCCCTCCATCCTCCAGCTTTTCAATTACATGGCCATTTTCAAATTCCCTGTTCCAATCAGGAAGCCTTTCCACCATCTCATCGGCAATAAAAGTGGCAACATCTTCAACTGAGCCCTCAAGTTCAACTTCTGAACGGTAGGCTTTTATAGGAGAAAAGTGCAAATATCCTGATGACACCATTATCCCTTCTTTATTATAGTTGGGCTTCCATTTTTCAGAATCACCCAGTGCTTTAACGGCCAAGTCAATAAGATAATCTGAATCAATGTCCAATAATTTGTCCCCTTTCCAGACAGGTTTTTTCCGATAGGTTGCCATAAATAAAAAAATAATAATAATAAAAATTAATACTACAAATGAAATAATAACTAGTATCATTTATAAATCCCTCTCTTTATTGAAGATATCAATTAACGCCTGCCATTCCCTCAAATACGCCCTTACATGACCTGGGAAAAAAAGTTTATTCTGCACCCATGGTGATATGTTCCCGGCAAGATCGTAAACCATCATATGTTCAACCCTTACTTTACCTTTGCCCAGCGCAGTTATACGTTGACCCGATGGATAAATGGGACACCTGATAAAACCACTGTATGGCGAAGGCAGAAAGTCATCATCAACAGAATGATATGCGATAATGGAAGTATCCTTATCCACTTCCTCCACGTGCAGAAGATGCATGAATTCCCTGTTTTTTATAAACAGGGGCATGGTAAATGCAGTTCTCACAATATAACTTATCCTCACATCAGTTTCATCTATCTTTCTAACGATTTCACCATCAATATAACGATGATTCATTCTTTCCATTGCCTTCAGGATGTTTTTCCCGAGAAAAGAGATCATTATCTTCCTTTCAGCAGTATGGCAAGTTACAGTTTTAAATCCAATAAATGGGCAGTTAAGTTTATCGGAAGAAAAAACAGTGACGCCATTTTTCTCCAATTCCAATTTCCAGTGATCACTATCTAATTGATCAATAATTGTTTTAACCAGCTTTTGCCTGTCAATATCATTGAGTAATCTAAACATGGGCTTATGCTTGTTAATCACAAAAAAACCTACCTTAATAATCTGGGAAAATTTTAAACTTATATTTAATCTCCTGAATATTTTAAAGCAGCACCCAAAGGAACCCCGCCCCCGGTACCAATATAATCCATGGCAGGATTACCTTCATCAATTGCTGCATTTACATACTCCAGTATCTCCCTTTTGTATTCATCTTTATATCCAAAAGACCACATAATATTCATTATCACAAAGGGTAGCAGCCTGGGGCCGGCCCACCATTCATCCAGCATACCGTATATTAACTGGACTGCAAGAAGGAATGCCCTCTTAACCTTTGAAAATATTCCAGGGCTGCTGCTGCCTCCGGCCATAAAGTCTTTTACCGATAACCACCTGTTAGTAAGGTTTGCCCTGGGCGGCATCATAGGTTCTGCAGCATGAGAAACCGCCTGAAGAAATGCAAAGAAAAACATGAGAAACCAGGGAGAGAAAAGCCATGTAAAAACATTATATCTCATATCACTTACAATAGCTGCATACCATTCATTATAGAAGGGGACAAGTAAAAATAATGCAGCCATTATACAGCAATTCATAATTCCCCAGAGAGGACCTTTTAAAATATATGACTGCATAACATATAGGATAATAAAGGCAGCCAGGTATACCAATGCTGCAATATATGACAGTGTCAAAAGTGAAGCTATCATAAAAAAAGTTATCAGGGGCATTAAGATTATATGTGAAATACGAGAGATAAATGACTGATGGAAAACCCCATATAGAAATGCCTGAAAATCAACACTGAGGTTTGCAAAATGGGCAGTTGGTGTTACCAACACCCGTTTAATAAACCTTATAAAGAACCACTCCTCTGCAGGGTTTGTTGGAAATAGCCATTTTAGGAAACTGTTCCACAATAGCATTTCTTTTGTGGGTTTCTTAAATATTTTAATTAATTTAACTGAATAGAGTTCAGGATTTATTTTAAGCATAATTCAATACTACCAATAACTTTAGATATTAAATATTAAACGAGCAAATATTTAGAAATTATAAAATATAATATAACAATGTCAATAATTAAAAAATTTACCATACTATTAATTGTTAAGTAATTTACTTTTTAAGTCAAATTACATATAAAGATTAAACTTTTTTCTTGACAATAGAAAGATATTTAAAAGATTAAACTAACTCCAAAAAATCAGGGGAATTCAATGTCAAGCAAAGTCATTTTATGTTTCACGGTTATTCTTATCATCATATCTTCAACCTTTGCCCGGGAAAAAATAACGCCTGAAAGACAAAAGTCTATCATTGAAAAAATAAGGAAGCTTCAAAACAAACAATATCTCAAATACTGGGGATATAAAATTTCACTGGTTGAGGAAACCAGCGAATACAACAGTAAAACGGGCAAACTGTTAAAAAAAAATAAAGTTGAAATGACAAAGAAAATACCCCTTTACGGAAAAGCAACTATCCTCAATGTCAAAAAATATATTATCAATGGCACCCGGAAGCCCATTGATGAATTTAAGCCAAGAGATGAAACAGTTTTTTATAATGCCTTTGATAAGAATGGCCACAGGTATTATAAAATAAGGATTAAAGGCTTAAAGAAAATAAATAATACCCTGTGCTATGCTGTTAATATTATTCCACTTAATAATACCAAAAAACACCTGAGGGCAACACTCTATTATTCAAAAAAATATTTGCGGTTATTAGAAATGGATGCCACTCCGGCCAAGCTTGATTTTGGAGTAAAAAAAATATGCATAAAGGTGAAATTCAAACCCTTTAATGACATTGACCTTCCCGTTAAAACATATGTGAGGGTATTTGTGGATGTATTTTTATTTTATCCCAATAGAAAACTTATTATAACTTCAAGTGCACTGGAACATAATTTAATTAATAATTGAACTAATTTCTCCTGGCAAGCATAATATGGGCAATGCCATTAAGCTTATCTTTAATAGGGCTATCGGGGAAATTATCAAGTGCCAAGCATGCCCTTTCGGCATATTCCTCGGAAATTTTACGGCACTCCTCATCGACTCCGCTCTTAGCTAAAAGATCAATTACGCTTTCAATATCACTTTTATCCAACTTTTTTTTTGCTTGAATACCTTCAAGCTTTTTCCTGTTATTTTCATTCATAATTTCAGGGGCCTTCAACATTAAAAATGTTTTCTTTTGATTGATCATATCACTGCAAGCCGTTTTTCCCAGTAAATGCTCTTCACCGAAAACATCCAGAATATCATCAATAATCTGAAAGGAAATCCCAATATTCAGACCGTAATCACTTAAGGCCTGTAGAGAACTTTCTGATGCATCAGCGGCAATTCCACCGATAAGTGCGCATCTCTGGAAAAGAGCTCCTGTTTTTAATGAAATCATTGTAATATAATCATCAACAGAAATATCATGCCTTGCTTCAAATTCAATATCCATTGCCTGCCCTTCGGACAAATCAACACATACAGTACTTATTTCATTAAGTATCCTGTTTTTGATGGAATCAGAAAAGGGGGATTTATTTACAAGGACATTTGTCATGGCAAATAAAAGGTCACCCGATAGAATGGCATAACTCTTGCCCCACTTGGCGTGCACAGATTTCACTCCACGCCTTAAATAATCATCATCAATAATGTCATCATGAATCAGGGAAAATGTATGCAAAAGCTCCACGGCTGAAGCAACGGGAATAATTTCTTTGCCGGAAGAATTTCCTTTAATAAGCTGGTAACAGAGGTAAATAATAAAGGGCCTTATCCTTTTACCACCGGCTCCAATATAATGATAAGCTGCATCCCAAATATTTCCCCTGCGGCCATTAAGGAGGTTATCCTTCAGGTAATCATTTATAACCTTTGCAAAACTTATCACTTCAGATTTAATTGGATTTTCTTTCCCCATACATTACTCCTAAAATATTATTATTAAAAAGTCAATAAAATAATACCATCGTCCGCAAAATTACAAAATATACAAATAACAGGCCAAAATAAAATGGAGGCAGTTTGCTGTCATTTTTCAAACCCCCTAAAACAAAAATTCCGTTAAAAAAAATTGATATGATAAACCAGGCAAGGTAATTCTGCAGGGGAACAATATTATCATGCCAGGACCAATATTTAAGATACATTGCAACGGGCTCCATAAGAAAATCAAGTGCCACTGTAAGAACAGCTGATATTAAAATAATTAGAAATTTCCTTCGAGTTATTATCCCTGCTAAAGTTACTGCCCCAAAGGCAACAAGGGACCAGTTAAGGCTGATTATCACGGGAACACCCAGTACGGCGGGCCCCAGAACACGGCCATACCCATAGACACCAAAAATTCTGCCGGTTTTAACACCCACTACTTCAATAACAAAAGTGATAATTGCACATAAAAAAAACCATATAATGACCTTCCAATTATTATCCTGCATAGCCGGTATAAGGACTATCACTGCCGAAATCAGCAGAACCAGCGGAGTTAAAGGGACAACGTATGCCCGCAGTGGTGTGAAGAGATGCCCCAGGACCCCCACAAGATATATAATTACGAGGCCCCTGTAAAAATTCAATTTTGAGAGATCCATCGGCCTTTCCACCTGTAACCCTTATTTTTACTTTGCCATATAGATTTTATACCCACATATATCATTATAAACATCTGAACCGGATGAAATATCATATTGAATAAAAAGTTCTGCCTGCATATCAAAGAAATCAAAAACCTCTGAATAAGGATTAATAAAACACACCAGGCAAAAGACAGGTCAAATACTGTGAAAAAAAATGGCGCAATAAATATTAATGTAAAAAAAAGCAACAAAAACAAAAAAGCTATTGCAGGCATTTTAAACCCGGGATAAAAATTTTTGGAAAAGCCATTTATGGAATCATCAAGGGAATCATACATTCTGCAGAATACCAATTTTCCGCCAAGTGCAGTCATCATGCGAAGGCCCTTTCTTTTTATTAAACGGGCAAACTCCATGTCCTCAACCACTTCGGAAGCAATACGCTCATGCCCGCCTATTTCCTCATAGGCATTTCTTTGAAAGAGCATAAACTGACCGTTAGCTGCAACAAAGGAGAGCCAGGAGGACAGGTAAACCATTCGCAGCGGAAGAAATGTGAGTAAAAGCCAGTTCATCGACGGAACCACAAGCAATTCGGAAAAAGTTCTCATAACCTGCGTAGGGAAAGAGCTTAGAAGCGACAGGCCGTATTTTTTCATGTATGCAACTGCGGATTCCAGCGCCCCGGTCTCTAAAAAGCAGTCTGCATCTATAAAGAGCAACATTTGCCCGGGGGCTTCCCTGGCCAGTTGATGGCAGGCCCAATTTTTGCCCACCCAACTGACGGGAAGTGCCTTACCTTTGATAATGCGCAATTTCTTATGCCTGGTATCCATGGACTTTAGAATATTACCTGTATTATCATCAGAATTATCATCCAGAACAATTACGGAAAAATTGCCATAGGTCTGGCTCATTACACTTTCAATACAATTTTTGATGACGCTTTCCTCATTTCTTGCGGGTATGAGCACGGTAACTTCAGGCAAATGCTCATCTTCAAAGCGCATTTCCCTGATTACCGGTGCGGTAAAAAAATTTACCACAACAACAAGTGTAAAAAATAAAGAAATTCCAAGTATGATATTAATGACAATTGTTTCCATGTACTATCTCAATAACAAATTTTCTGTTACAACATGCTTCATCAAGCATATCAATATTATGAATAAATTCATCCCTGAACACATTAAAATCCCTCTGAACCTTCTCGGGATAAAGGACCCTGCCAAAATGAGCAATTACTTCAGGATGCCGTTCAGTATAAAACTGTATCTTAAGTGCTACGGGCAGAATAACAAAATTTTTTTCTTTGCCCGAAACTATCATATTAATACCAGCTTTCTTTAATTTAATTGGCCTCCTTCGATAGGATTTAAGAATACCCTGGGGAAACATGATGGCAATATTCTCATTTTTATTTATAACCTCCCCGGTATAGTCCATTGTTTCCTGCACACTCTCCCTGTTACCGGGGTCTATGGAATAGGCGCCCAGCTTTGCAAAAAACCAGTATCTGGATAACTGTTCCTCCAGCATCATAACATGGAGCAGCTTATCATGGAACCTTCGAGTCATATAGTCCACAAAAAAACCATCCCACCAGCTTGTATGATTGGGTGTTATGAGGAGCCCCTTGCCTTCTGGCAGACGGGGAAAAGGATTTGCCAGATAAAAGGCTGAAAAGCTTTTTTTAATAAGACTGTTAATATATATATTATAGATAAAACGTGCCCATTTTTTATGGTTAGCCCTAATCATAGTTCATACTTCCTTACAAGATCGGAAACTATCTTCCCTGACAACATAACGAGGGGTATGCCTCCTCCGGGATGAGCGCTTCCACCGCAAAAATAAAGCCCCCTGTAGTCCCTTGACCTGTTGCTCTGCCGCATAAATGCAGCAGTTCTGCTGTTAGATGATATGCCATAAATGGAACCCCTGTTACTGCCGGTTTTCTTCTCAATATCAATGGGCGTACTAATAGTTTCATGTAAAATCTTTGACGATAAATCAACACCTGCCTGATCATTAATTTTTTTAATAATGGCATTTCGCAATTCCCGCAGGTTGTAATCTTCATGGTTTGCATCATCCCTTCTATAGGGTGCATTTATCATGACAAACCAGTTCTCACATCCTGCAGGAGCATCTTTTTCATTAAATTTTGATGATATGTAAACATAAATCGTAGCATCCCCCGGGCATTTATTATCCTCAAAAAGTTCATGAAATTCAAGCTTATAATTTTCAGAAAAAAATATATTATGTATACCCAGGTTTTCATGTTTCCCTTTGATTCCCCATAGAAAAACAACAGCAGAGGAGGAGGGTTCAAGCCTGTTATACTTTCTTGAAGACCTGGACTTTTTGTTCTTTAACAATGAATTGTAAGTAACAGTTACATCAGCATTGGAAACAATAATATCTGCCCCAGCAAAATCATCTTTTATATAAACACCCTTTACTCTTTTTTTGTCCACTAAAATTGAAGTTACCTTCCTGTTGAGGTGGATAACCACACCCAACTCCCCGGCAAGCTTTTCCATTGCCCGTACAAGTTCATATATGCCCTCCTTAATTATGAAGCTGCCCATGTTGTATTCAACATGGGGGATTATATTAAGGGTTGCCGGTGCCCTGTAGGGATTTGAGCCATTGTAGGTTGCATAGCGGTCAAAGAGCTGGATGGTCTTTTTATCATTGAAAAATGAACTGTTCGCCTTATGAACCGTGCGCATGGAATCGATCTTCCTGATGTTAAAAAGTGTGTTTTTTGCATCTTTATTTTTAACAAAGGTTGAAATTTCATGAAAATCATTAAATAAAAATAGGTTTGCCGTTAAATCATAAATGGTACTTGTATATTGAAGATATTTTTCAACAGCACTGCTTGAGTCAATGGTCTTGCCCTGTATTTCCCTGCTGAAATCATGAACATCTTTATGGGCATCAATGGTGGTACCATCTGTATAAAAATACCTGCAGTGACGTTCCAGGGATTCAATGGTAATATAGTCTGATAATTTCTTACCGGCATCACTGAAAAGCGACTCCATAACAAAGGGCATTGTAACCAGGGAAGGGCCCGTATCAAAACGAAAGCCATTAGTTTTCAATTCATTAGCCTTGCCGCCGCAACTGTCATTCTTTTCATAGACATGAACCTCAAGTCCCTGCAGAACCAGCCTGATTGCTGCAGACAGACCTCCCAGTCCTGAACCAATGACAATACATTTTTTCATGCTCATATTTATCCTAAAAAATTACTTATGCCATCTTAACTTTAAAAAAACACAAAACCAAAGCCCCCCTTCGGGTGGGTTGGATGGTGAATTCTAAAGGGTAATTGAATTTCCAATAATAGCACCAATTATTCTGGGAATACGCGGCTTCATTTTTCTTTTATATACTAAAAAGGGGTCCCTGTAAATCTGCCCGGCAGTCCATCCATACATATCAGAGGCAGTTTTAATAGGTATGAGGTATCGCTTTCTGATATACTCATAACCCTTTGATGCCTCCTTCTGCCATCCCCGGTATAGGTCTATCTGGTCCCTGATAAACCCAACAAATTCCTCCCTTTTGCTTTCTGTTTCTTCTCTTTTTAATGAGAAAAGATTAGTCCCCTTTAAGGGCAGATAGGTTCTACCCAGGCTATTATCTTCATCGATGTCCCTGATAAAATTGATGTACTGCATAGAACGGCCCTGCATCTGGGCATACGGAAGTGACTCATCTGGGAGTCCCATTATTCTTGACATGAAAAGGCCGATTACTTCTGCCGAACCATACATGTATTCTTTTGTTTCTTCAATTGTATTGTAGGTATTTTTTTCCAAATCCATCTCCATTGAATTCATAAAGGCATTTACCCATTCAGGGTCAAATGATCTTCTATGAAGGAGGTCCAAAAAGAGGTTGATCACAAGGTCATTGCTTTTTGTTCCTGCCAGTGCAGCCTTATATGCTTCCCAGAAACGGTAAAACTCATCTGCCCTCTGCGGAATCTCGTCGACAAAATCATCTGCCTTTCTAACAAAGCTATAGAGTATGAAGACATCACTCTTCATGGGCTCCGGAAAGAATATGCTGCTGTAAAAATAGGTTTTGCTTCCCCTCTTGAAAATCTTATAAATACTTTTATCTACTGCCATTATTTTCCCTCTCAATTTTGTCAGCAATTATTTGCGAGGATATAATTACCATTGGCATTCCAATACCGGGATGGGTATAGTGCCCTGAATAATAAAGATTTTTCACTTTCCTGCTTTTGTGTGAGGGCCTGAAACAGGCTGTTTGAAAGAGTGTATGTGCAAGTCCCAGCGCTGTCCCCATGAACATATTATTCCCGGCAAACTCCCTATGCGCAATAATTTTTTTTACCACAATTGAATTTTTGATGTCCGTGCCCACAATATTTTCAAGATGGCTCATAACCTTATGAAACATTTCTTCCCGCCTCTCATCTGAATCTTCAAGTCCCGGAGCAACAGGCACAAGAACAAATAGATTTTCACATCCCTCAGGAGCAACTGAATCATCACTCTTTGATGGGCAGCCAATATAGTATGAAGGATTGTCAGGCCACGAGGGCATATCGAAGATGGACCGGAAATGTTCCTCCCACTGAGGTGAAAGATAAAGATTATGATGTTGAAGGTTGGGTACTTTACTATTTAATCCCAAATAGACAATAAAAACAGCAGGAGCTAAAACCCTGTTTCCCCAATACTTCTTTGAATAGCTCTGATGGGGTTTATCCAGCAGGTCCATTTCTGTATGGTGATAATCAGCTGTTGACAAAACAATATGGGCTCCAAGCTCTCCATCATCAGTTTTTAAATGAGTTACCTTTCTATTGGAAACACAAATTTCCCTGACATGTGTATTAAAAATAAATTGTACACCCTCCCTAAGCGCATTTTCATAGAGGGCCTTTACAAGCATATTAATGCCGCCCAGGGGATAACGTACACCCTGGGTCAGGTCAACATGTGACATGAGGGAATATAGAGCGGGGCTTTTAAAGGGTGTGCATCCGATAAAGACAATATTATACTCAAGAATCTTCCGAAGTTTTTCACTTGAAAAAAAATTTCTAGCATAGGAATCCAATTTTTTAAAAATGTCCAGCCGAAGTCCCTCAAAGAGGATCTTACGATTAAAGAAATCAAAAACTGAATTATATTCCCTGTAAAGAAATTCCTTCATTGCTGTTGTATATTTATATTCTGCATCTTCCAGGTACTTGGCCAGCCTTTCCCCGCTTCCGGGTTCAATTCTTTCAAAAATTGCACAATTCTGTTCCAGGTCACGTGTAATTTTCAGGCTATCCCCTTTACCAAAAAATATCTTGTAGGATGGGTCAAGGTCAACAAGCTCATAGAAATCCGATACATTTCGGTTAAAATGGGCAAAGTAATCTTCAAAAACCTCGGGCATGAGATACCAGGTGGGACCCATATCAAAAGTAAACCCCCCCTCGGTGTAAACTCCTGCAGCACCGCCGGGGCTTCCTTGTTTTTCTATTACAGTAACCCTGAAACCTTTTTTTGCAAGAAGTGCGGCTGATGATAAACCGCTGAGGCCGGCTCCGATAATTTCAATATCTTTCTTTGGCATTATAATTCTAATTCTTAATATATTCTAATACATTTTTTAAAATTAACTTAAACCATGCAGTGTATAATTCAGGTTTATTCACCACATCATTGTTTAAATTCTCAATTTCTGACCACTTCCAGTCACTAACTTCCCCGGGATTAATAACAGGTTCACCGTTAAAAGTACCTATTAAAACATGGTCAATCTCATGCTCTATCAGGCCATTATCAAACTCCTCTTTGTACAGAAAAGTAGTAATCTCCTTCAAGGGACAACAAAAACCCATTTCTTCGTTTAAGCGATTATATGCGGAATCAATTACATCCTCCCCCGGCTGGGGATGGCTGCATACACTGTTAGACCATAATCCGGGAGAATGGTATTTATGATCTGCCCTTTTCTGTAAAAGCAGTTTTCCTTCATTATTAAAAACAAATACAGAAAAGGCACGGTGAAGAAGGCCCTTTTCATGGGCCAAAAGCTTTTCCTCTATGCCAATTTCACAATCATCTGGATCAACAAGGATAACCTGCTTCTTTATGTTATTTTCCAAGTTTCCACCTGCTTTTCAAAGGTATGCCTCAAATTAGAGCCGGGGCTTTCTTAAAATAATATGGCAGCCAATCCGGGAATGATATTGTCTCTCATCCTTTGAAATATAATTTCAAAATATTAAGGTAAATTCAACCTCCATAAATAGAAGTTAAGCACTGCTGCAAAACTGGACCATGCTATATATGGTATAAGTAAATATGCTGCTGTTTTTGAAATTCTATAAAAGTAAAAAATAGATAATGCAAGCGTAATCCATATAATAATTATCTCAATAAATGCCAAAAATGGATTTTGCAATCCAAAGAACAACAAAGACCACATAGTATTAAGTACAAGATTTATCAGGAAAAAAGTCAGTGCTGTAGTTCTATTCTTTGTATCTTTCGGTGACTTCCATATGAGGTATAATGCTATACCCATTAATATATACAGAATAGTCCACACAGGGCCAAAAAGCCATCCAGGGGGATTAAATACAGGTTTGTTTATTGTAAGGTACCAGCCTTTAACTGATTGAGCGGTAAAAACTGAACCAATCATTCCAGCTGCCAAACAAATTAAAATTGAGATAATTACGGGTAATGCCTTTTTAATTTTCATTTATTTATCCTCAAAGTTAATATGTTACGGGGAAGCTTTTTATCCAGTAAACTTCCCCGTGTAATGATAATCTCATCCCACCAAAAAAATAATCAGCAGCTCATTATACTGAACTGACCCCCGTTGTCCAGACATTTTTCTGTCCCTTAAAAACGACCATGTTTTTCAAAAATAATTAATATTAACTTTTGGATCTGCTTTTTACACACTTCTTTTTTCCCTGAAAAACATTATCCTGTTAACCAATGGCGATATCTTATGAGAAATTCCGGTCTTGATTCTTTTTAAATCATAGGTAATTGCATACAAACATGGCACAAGCACAAGCGAAAGAGGTGTTGCAAACAGTAGTCCCCAGCCAAGCGCAAGAGCCATGGGAGCATTTACAGGGTTATCGCCGCCTATGCCATAGGCAAGCGGCAGAACCCCGGCTGTTGTGGTCAACGTAGTCAAAACAACGGGGCGCAAACGATTGGCAGCCCCTTTTGCAATAAGCTTAAAAAGAGGTTCATCCTTTCTGTCTTTCATAATTCCGTTTAAACTGTATACCAGCACAAGTGAGTCATTCACAACCACACCGCTCAGGCCCACAATTCCCAGTATCGCAAAAAAACTTAAAGGTTCACCATGAAAAATAAAAGTTAAAATAACACCGGTTATTCCAAAAGGTATAGCTGCCATTACAAGAAGCGGCTGTAATGGTGAAGCAAAAAGAAGCATGAGTAGAAAATATATGCCCAGGATGGAAATAATGAAAACCCGTATAAACTGTTTTACAGAATCACTAACCTCTTCCGATTCCCCCCTAAAGAGTATCCTTACGTCCCCTCCCTGAAGTAATTTATCAAACTTTCTGACTATACCTTTATTAATGGCCTTAGAGCTTATAATTTTTTTATCAACATTAGCCTCAATCGTAACAGAACGCTGGCCCTGGTAATGCCTAATAATAGACTTACCCTTTCCGCTTTTAAATTTTGCAAGCCGTTTCAATGGTACAAGCTGACCCTGAAGGTTAGGGATATGGATACTGTTTAAAATTTTATCACTTCTTTCCTTATCAAGGGCAAAGCGAATTCTAAAATTAACCTCTTCATCGGAATACTGGACCTTGGTTACGTCCTGCCCCTCAAAAGCAGTCCTGAGGTTTCTTGAAATGTCTGAAACACTGAGCCCCGCCCGGCTCAGCAATTCATAGTTTAACCGCATTTGCATCTGGTCCTTACCTTTATCATCATCCCGGTCAACACTGTCAACTCCCTTAATAGATTTAAGGTGTTCAAAAACTTTGTCTGTCAGTTCTGTCCGTTTCTTTTCATCACTGCCCACAATACGCATTGAAATATTCTTCCTGGGATTTGGTGCCGATGCCTGAACATTAAATAATATTTTCCTGAACCCCTTAACGCTCCTGAACTTTTTCTTTAAATCCTCAGCTATTTCATCTGCCACCCGGTCTCGAGACGAATATGGCGTAAGATATAAACTAATAGTGGCATAATTCTCCTGCTCAAAAGATTTTCCCTTTCTCCCGATTATACTGGTATAGGAAAGGACATCCTTCTTTGGCATTTTTGCCAGAATTTTTTCAATTTCTCTTACCCTGTTTGATGTTGCATCAAGGGAGGTCCCAATTTCGGTCTCAAAATCGATGGTCATATAATCTGCACCTGATGTCGGAAAAAGAAATATTTTTAGAAAAATTGAACCAAGCACCAAAGAGCCAATTAATAAAACAACAAAAATACTGCTCAGTATATAACGGTACCGCAAAAGAACTTCCAAATACCTTTCAAAGAGATCCTTCACTTTGTTAAAAAAATCATAGCGTTTTTTTTGCCTATCCCCTTTAAGGCTCCTGCTGATATGGGAGGGCAAGGCCACAATTGCCTCCACCAGTGATAATGTAATTGCCAGCGTAATGACCAGAGGTATGACCATTATAAATTTTCCCAAACTACCGGGAATGAGAAACATGGGAAAAAATGCGAGAAAGGTTGTAATAACCGTTGTAAGAACTGGCCAGAATACCCTGCTCACACCATTAACAGCCGCTTCTAAAGGAGTATCACCATCTTCCCAGCATTGATAAATGCTTTCTCCTATTATTATGGAATCATCAACAATAATGCCAATAACTAAAATTAGGGATGAAACAGTAATTACATTCATGTAAAAGCCAAATTGAGGCAGCAATGCAAGGGCACCCAGAATAGAGACCGGTATTCCTACGGCTACCCAGATAGATATCCTGAACCTCAACATGATAGTGAGAATCACTATGACAAGTATAAGCCCCATGACACCATTATTTACCACTACTCCATATGAGTCCTTCACGTATTTTGAATTATCAACTGCTATGGTAAGTTTTACCGAATCCTTTAAGCCAAATTTTTTATTATCGATCCTTTTTTTAATCTTGTCAAAGGTGCGGGTAATATCGGCATTATCTTTAATAAACACACTATATAAAATTACTCCATTCCCATTAATGCGAGCCCTGGTTTTCTCATCTTCAAAATCATCTTTAACTACTGCAACATCCTTAACCCTCACTGCGGGGCTCATAAATGTTGTACGGACAATAACATTTTCCACTTCTTTTGGACTTCTAAACTGTGCCAAAGTGACAATGTCCCTGCCGCCCACATAGGACTTTAAAGTGCCGCTGGTTGACTGGACGTTCCTGTTTTTTATTGCCGAACTGATAATCTGCAGGGAAAGCTGATAGTCTAAAAGTTTTTTGGGAGAAACCTCGATACGTATTTCACGTTCCCTGAAACCGTAACGCAAAAGTCTGGAAACACCGGGGACTCTCTTTAACCCCTTTTCAAGCTTCATTGCTTCCTTTCTTTGCTCACCATATGTCAGGGTTTTTGAAGAGAGTCCAATTCCCATAACAGGAACATTTCCCACTTTTACCCTCCTCACAACGGGATCATTTAAAATATCTTCGGGAAAACCATCTTTTTGCAAATATCTTTACCATAATGATAATTCTTATTGGAGTTATCTCTGCCTTAACTGTGAAAAAGGAACTGCTGCCCGGTATTATACTGGGGAAAGTGACAATCACAACTATCTATCCCGGGGCATCCCCTGAGGATGTAGAGCTAAATGTGACAAAAAAAATTGAAGATATCCTTGATGATATTACGGGCATTGAGGAAGTATCATCTCTATCTGCTGAAGGTACATCATTAATTACCGTTGACATTGATTCCAATCTGGGGAAAAGCGAAACTGATGAAACAATCCGGAAGATCCGTGA
>JBHPHB010000047.1:0-17114 GCA_042569985.1 Spirochaetota bacterium
AAATCAAAAACAATATTGTTCATTCTTTTAAAGCTTAAAAGCATTTGAGAAAAATTATCATCCTTTCTGAAGTCATGAACACTCTTAGCCCGCCTGTACAACTCAAGGTAATCACTGAAGTCAACGGATAAACAGGCATCTATTTCGTCATACCTGAAACCCCTGTCCAGAAAAATCGTCTTTGCCCTGGCAGCTATAAAATCAATTATACCATTGATATGTTTTTCACCGTCTTTATAATTTTTTGATATATGAGTGAGTATATCTTTAATGGATATATTAATCTCATTATTTATTAGCATATCCACAATGGCATTTGACTGTCTTCTCAATGCGTAAGGGTCATAAGAACCCTTTGGTATATTTCCCACCGAGTAGGAACCAAATAAATTATCAATCTTTTCTGCCAGGGATACTGCTATGGAAATAATATTTTCCGGGAGCTTATCGCCCTGGTACCGGGGTTTATAATGTTCATCTATTGCCCTGGCAACAGCCTCTTCTTCACCGTCAAGAAGTGCATAGAGAGTTCCAATCTGCCCCTGCAGAGAGGTGAACTCTATTACCATGGCTGTATTCAGATCTGTTTTACTAAGCGAAACGGCCCTTTGGATTAAACTTTCAGTTTTCTCATCCAGCAAAAGTTTTTTAGAAAGAAAAGCTGTTACATCCTTCATTCTCTCAACTTTATCATATATTGAGCCAAGCTCTTTATGAAATAAAACATTCTTCAGTGAATCAATTCTATCTTCCAGTTTTTGTTTTCTATCTTCATTAAAGAAAAAGTCCGCATCATTAAATCTTGCAGTTACAACTTTCTCATTTCCAACAATGACATTCTCCGTAACCGGATTATTGGAAACGACCAAAAATTTACTGCTAAGCTTCCCTTCTTTATCACGTGTTGCAAAATACTTTTGATGTTCTTTCATCTCGGCTATTAGCGCTATATCCGGAATTTTCAAAAACTCCTTCTTAAATTCGCAGGTAACAATGTGAGGGTCCTCCACCAGGAAAGTGACAATGTCAAGAAGTTCCTCGTCATCTTTCAAAACAACCCCGGCCTTTTTTGCAGCCTCTATTAATCTCTCCCTGATTATATCTTTCCTTTCAACATGATTGACAATAACACTGTGCTCTTTTAATGTTTTTTCATATTGAGAAATTTTCTTTATCTCAATCATTTTATCATGCTGAATATAATGCCCCCTTGTCTTGTTTGACGATGATATCCCCTCAATCTCAAATGGTATAACCTTATTATTAAAGAGAATTAAAAAATATGATATGGGCCTGGGAAAAGATAAATTCTTGTAACCCCAACGCATCTTCTTGGGAAAAGGCAGGTTTTTTATTATATTATCAATGACCACTGGAATGATTTCTTCCGTATTCCGTGCTTCCTGCTTTTTCCTGGCAAATACATATTCACCTTTGCCCGTATCCTTTGTAAATACATCATCAACTGAAAGATTGTTCCCTTTTAAAAATCCACTTAATGCCTTTGTTGGATTGTTATCCCCATCATATGATACCTTTACAGAAGGTCCTTTGAGTTCAACCACTTCCTCCCTCTGACTTTTTGCCAAATTTGAAACCATCATAACCAGTCTTCTTGGAGTTCCATAGACATTAACTTGAGAAAAATCAATCCTGTTATCATTAAAGTTATCCGTTAGGATCTTTTCAATTGCTTTAATTGCAGGCATCATATATCCTGCTGGAATCTCTTCTGTTCCAATTTCACACAAAAAATTTACTTCTTCCGGCATCTCAATGCTCCAGGTATGGATTTTTGTAATTACTTATCCTTAGTAAGTTACGAATTCATTCATTTTATATTGGGGAATAAACTTTAATGAGATTTACAGTCAATAAATTTTTTCTCATATTTGAAAAAAGGATAGTGTGGATTCATCGTAAATTACTGCGTGCAAGGGGTAAAACGAAATAATTGCTTACTTCTTTATAAAACCTGAATAATCCTAATTTTTGATTAAACATTACCCCCAACATCCTCGAAAATTAATATAGCCGGTACTATATTGTTAAGAATTTTTTTGCCATAAAAAATATAAATAAAACAAAATTGATTATAATGTTTAATGGCTTTATCTACAAGGAATGAGGAAAAAAGTGGGAAAAATAAAAATGAAAAATATTTATAAAAAATTATTGATAATCTTAATTTCCGCACTGTTTTTAATAAATGACGGTGGATTAAAGATAGAAGGGCAGCAAAATATAAATTTACGAAATAAAAAATCATTGGATTATCTGTATGGTACAAAGCTAAAGAGTAATAATCCCAGCCAGATAAAACCTGTCAGCAAATCAACCGTTAAAGTTAAAAATATTCCAAATATTTTGCAATCAAATATTGAGCAGATGTTTAACAGGCGATATAATGACACGCTCAAATCACCGCTGATGCAGTACGGATATAATTTCTTCAAAAGAATAGTTAAGGACAAATACCTTCCCGTTGGGGATAAATATATTGTGGGACCCGGTGATACCATTGCCATATATTTCTGGGGTTCACCTGTTGACATACTAAAGCTTAAGGGATTCCATACACTGACGGTAGATAGAACAGGTAAAATATTTATACCCAAACTGGGCGTCTTCTATGTCTGGGGCTTATCAGCTTCAAAGATTAAGAGTATCATATATAAAGCAATGTCAAGGAAGTACAGGAAATTTGAAGTTGAGGTTACCCTGGGAAAGATACGTGAATTTCCTGTATATGTTTCGGGCTTTGTTAAACAGCCCGGCATTATCATGGCCACAGGGGTCAGCAATGTTCTGGATGTCTTAGTCCTTGCCGGGGGCGTGGAGAAAAATGGCAGCCTCAGGTCCATAACCTTAAAGAGAAATGAAAATGGCATTACAAAAACAATTAATGTTGACCTTTATGGCCTTCTCATTAAAGGAAAGCCCATTAATATTATTGTTAAAGAAGGAGATTCAATTTTCGTCAATTCCATAAGTAAAATTGCAGGAATAACGGGCGGAGTAAAAAGGCCTGCCATATACGAACTTAGTAAAGGTATAACAACCATAAAAGAGCTCATAGCCACATCGGGCGGCATCCTGCCTTCAGCTCATTCCATTGGAGTGAAACTTTTCAGATATCAGAACAACAGCCTCCAAATTCGTGAAGGCAAGCTTAAAGATTCTTCATTTGTAAATACCATACTCCTTGACGGGGACTTTCTGGCAATTGAAAATCTATATAACATAATTGAAAACGAGATTATCGTGAGAGGTCATGTGGCCTACCCCGGAAAATATTCTTATACAAAGGGCAAAAAGCTTAGTGATATAATAAGCAAGGTGGGCATCCTGCCCGACACAAATTTATTTTCCGCGGGCTTTAGGCGGGACAGGACAAATAAAGTATTCAACTTCAGCCCAAAGGATGTATTAAACGGGAAAGTTGACTTCCAATTGGAGAAGATGGACATAGTTAACTTCTATCCAAAGTGGATCCATGAACCCATCCAGGTAATGGGGGAAATAAAAAATCCCGGCATGATACCATTCCATGAAGACATTACCCTTCTTGATGTTCTTCAGGATGTAAAATACAAGTCAAATGCCCGTCTTCTGAAGGCAGAGATATTCAGCAAATCAAAGACTAAACCCATAACTGTTTATTTGAACGACCTTCTGTTTAAAGCCTTAAAAAATAAAAATATCAAATTAATTCCCGGTTCAAAAATTCTCATAAAATTTACCGAGGAAAATGAAAAGAGAAATTCCCTCACCCTGCTGGGTGAAGTAAAAAAACCGGGTATCTATAAGTTTAAAAAAAGCATGACATTATATGACATACTAAAAAAAGCCGGGGGATATACAGAAAATGCCTATCCAAGGGGGCTCATCTTTATCAGAAGGAGCGCCATGAGACTGCAGGAAGAGCAGATAAAGATATCCTTTCTTTCCATGCAGCAGTACCTGGCAAACCAGACAGGATCAGTATCAAATGTTGGTTCCAGCCCCGAAGAGAGGACAATGCTCAAAATTACATTATCCAGGTACAAGCACATGCTGGATATTTTGAAGAAGAAATCTGAACTTACCATGGGCAGGATGGCCCTGGAGATTCCCAGCAACCTGGAAGACCTGAAGAAATCTCCGGAAAACATAATACTTACAGACCTGGATTACATCTATATCCCCCATAAACCAAATTACATATTAGTCCTGGGTGATGTTTACAACCAGATGTCACTACCCTACGATTCTGGAAAAACCGTTAAGTACTATCTGAATCAGCTGGGCGGAATGGGGCAAAATGCAGATGAGTCCAACATGTATATTATCAGGGCCAACGGTAAAATCATATCGAAAAGACAATTCTCTTCAATCTTTGAAAAATACTATTCTGTTGATTGGAAAAATATGAAATTATATTTTGCTCAGGATTTCGGGAGCATAAAACTTGAACAGGGGGATACAGTTGTTGTACCTTCTGAATTGAAAGTCCCCATAATGTGGCGTCCCATATTACGGGATATAACCCAGATTGCTTTTCAAGCCATGTCGACTGTGTTCCTGGCAACAAAGCTATAATTTAAAAAAACCTTCTTAGGAATTTTATGAAGAAATTATCAATACTACTTTTATTATCATTATTATGCTTCTTCCAAAGTATAGCGCATGCAAACCCTCTTTTAAATGTTAACCTGGAGGAGCAGGTTGTCTATGACAATTTTGAAGCATCCACAATATCCTACATGACCACAACGGGCCCAATTTCCTGTTATAAATCTGTTCTCTTCATTGACAGCTATGAAAAGATTAAACTAAACCTGCCCACAGATGAGGTTGGATATTATCTAAAACCCATAAGCAGTATTAACATGAGCTTTTACTATTCACAGGAAGAAATGTACCTTGAAGGAAAATCGGGCCTTAAGCTTGAAAAAGGGGCCAACCTTCTTCTTTTTGAAAACGGTTTTATATCCATGGGAAAAAACTTTGTCGTCTATTACCAGCTTAAACAGGCATACAATAAGGGCGGATGGGACTTCAGTTATTACGGATTTTACAGGGTATATGGAAAATTTCTTTTCAGTAAATTCTCACTGGAAAGCGGAATTGACAATGTCAATCTCGGTCCCGGAGAAAACGGGCTTCTTCTGTCAAGAAACATCGAACCATATCCATTAGTAAAACTTCAAACAGAGGACCACATAAACATTCTTGGCAAATGGGATTTCTTTTTCCTATGGGGATGGCTCCTTGATGACAGGACCGATCACAGTGACCCGATGATCTTTGCATACAGGGTTACATGGAAGCCTTCGAAATATATTGAGTTTGGAATTACCAGGACAAAACTTCTTGGCGGAAAGGGTTCGGATACTAACTACAACAGGTTCTACGAGATATTTACAAGCTCTTACAGCGACAGCGTGAAAAGTTTTGATTATGATGCCCGCGGCTCATACGACATTTCCGTATACCTGCCCTTAAACAAATTCATTTCAATAATAAAAATATTTAAAATTTATTTTCAAACTGCAGGAACGGATATTCTTCTTCCTTTTATGGACGAGGACAAGCGCGCTTTCCAGTTTGGAATATTTACATCGTTAAAACGAAATATTATCAGGCTTGAATACGTTGATATTGCTAAACAATTTTATACCCAGTATAACTACAGCGTTGAAGGCTATTCTCATAAGGGATTTGTTCTGGGGCATCCATATGGAAGCGATACAAAAAGCCTGCAGCTGAAACACAGGTTTTATTTCTTCGACTTTTTATCGGCCCAGTACAGTATTGGGGGATACTTCCTGCCTGTTTCCGATAAATCAAACCGCATGGAAAGGTACTTTTTCTCAGTCCTGGCTGATTACAGAATATGGAGTTTAATAGTTAATTGCTATTTCAGGATTGACTGGACCACAAAGTATGACAGTGACTCAAGCCCAATAGCCTACTCAATTGTTAGTGAAGACAAGTCGATGTTCAGCATGGGTTTTTCGTTGAGCTGGAGATTTTAACGGCTGGTCTTAAAAAATTCCCCTATCATTTTTGAAGTATAAATAATTTCATCTTTCTTAAGCTGCTCCGACATGGGCAGCGATAGTATTTCCCTGGAAAACTTTTCAGAATTGGGGAAGGACCCCCTTTTATATTTTAAACCTGCATATGCCTTCTGCAAGTGGCAGGGAATGGGATAGTGTATTCCCGTGTATATGCCCTTACTTTCTAAAAAACTTTTCAGCTTTTCTCTCTTTTTTGTTCTTATAACAAACAGATGATATACGTGCCTTCCATGAGGTGATAACTCAGGAAGAATTATTTGACTTATATCATCAAGATGCTCCCTGTAAACGGCTGCATTATCAATTCTAGTTTTGGTCCACTTGGATATATACTTCATTTTAACATTTAATACAGCGCCCTGAAGCCCCTCCATGCGGTAATTATGCCCGATAAGATCGTGATAGTATTTTTTATATGAGCCATGGTCCCTGAGGGCCAATATTTTTTTTGCAAAGGATTTATTATTTGTAATAACAGCTCCGCCTTCTCCAAAGGCCCCCAGGTTCTTGCTGGGATAAAAGCTGAAGCACCCTGCCACTCCATATGTACCAACGGGTTTACCTTTATATTCAGATAGATGTGCCTGGGCACAATCCTCAATGAGAAATATTTTATGTTTACGTGCAATGGCTCTGAGTCTGTCAATTTGTGCAGGCTGACCGTATAGATGCACTGCCGTGATTGCCCTTGTTTTTTTGTTTATAGCTTTTTCAACTTTTTCAGGATCAATGTTATAGAATCTCTCTTCGCAGTCCACGAATACCGGCACTGCTCCGGTTAAGCTCACAGCTTCAGGCGTGGCGAAAAATGTATTGGCAGGAACAATGACCTCGTCTCCATGGCCAATATCAAGGGCCAGTAATGCTATGTGAAGGGCTGATGTTCCCGAATTTACTGCAATACAGTATTTGGCTTTATGCGCCTTCGCGAATTTTTCTTCAAATTCCTCTACGCTGGGCCCGGCAGAAAATTGAGTCTTAGATAATACGCCCTCAATTGCTTTATCAACTTCATCCTTAATTGAAAGATACTGCGCCTTTAAATCTACAAAATTTACTTTCACTGTTTATCCTGTTTCCTTATTATTTTAGCCGGCACTCCCGCTATTATTGAATTATCCGGTACATCATGAGTAACCACTGACCCTGCGCCGACAATAGAATTTTGCCCAATAGTAATGCCGCACATTATAGTTGCACCTGAACCAATTGAGGCCCCTTCTTTCACTAATATGGGAATGCATTCCCAGTCTTCTTCTGTTTGAAGGCTGCCATCTTCATTCACGGCCCCGGGATATTTATCATTTATAAATGAAACATTGTGCCCCACAAAAACCCTGTCCTCAATGGTAACACCTTCGCAAATGAAGGTATGTGACGATATCTTGCAGTCTGACCCTACATTAACACCCTTTTGTATTTCAACAAATGTGCCGATTTTAGTCCTGTCTCCAATGGTACATCCATATAAATTTACGAAGGAAAAGATTTTTACATCCTTTCCCAGTTTTACGTCGTCAGTGATAATGCAAAATTTCATAGGTTTTAGTATTTAATCTTCACTTCTTTGCCATTATTTTTTAAGGATTCATCAGAAGCTTCAAGAATAGTTACTACATCAAGCCCCGCGGGCCCGTCATTTATGGGCTTTTTATTATCCCTTATGCATTCAACCAAATAGTCTGTTTGCAGTTTCAGCGCTTCAATGTTTTCAATAACGGGAACATGCATTTCCCCGGAACGGTACTGCACCAGCATGTTATAGATTTCATCTATACTGTTAATATCAACACCCTTATCATAGACTTTTATTGTTTTGTCCTTTTCAAGGTCATCCCAGACCAGCATCTTTTTATCACCGGCCATTAAGGTCTTTCTTATTTTTACAGGCGAAAGCCAGTTAACATGAAAGTGGCCAAGAAAATTATTATTAAAATTTACCGTAAGGTAGGCAACATCTACAAAACCGCTGTTGAAATGGTCTACTCCAACGGCATTGACAGAAAGGGGCTTAAGGCCATCAATAACATAATTCATTATGGAAATATCGTGCGGTGCTAAATCCCATAGCACATTTATATCGTGCTGAAAAAGGCCCAGGTTCACTCTAACCGAATCATAATAGTATAATTCTCCAAGTGAACCCTTATCTGAAAGTTCCTTCATTTTTCTCACGGCACCTGTGAAGAGGAAGGTGTGGTCAACCATGAGCGTAAGGTTCTTTGATTCAGCGAGGTCAATCAATTCTTTTGCCTCATCAGAATTTGAAGTCATAGGTTTTTCTATGAAGACATGTTTGCCCTTTAACAATGCCTTTTTGGCAAAATCAAAGTGTGTTGAAACGGGTGTTATAATTGCAACAAGGTCGATCTTTGGATCATCAAGAATTTCGTCCGCATTAACGGTAGTTTTTATTTCCCGGTGATTATCCTTAACAACCTTCAGCCTGTCTTTAGATATATCGCATACTTTCTCAATAGTAAGTTCGGGATGGGCACAGAAGTTTCTAACAATATTGGGTCCCCAATAACCATAACCGATTACACCAGCTTTAATCATAATTACCTTAATAAATACTAATTTTAAAATTGATTATTTAAAATACTTAATTGGTTTCATTTGGCAAGCAAAATAATACAATTATACTATTTAATATTAGAGTTTAAAAAACCTGACTAATTCTCCTATCCACCGCCCCTTCCAAAAATTACTACAGGTATTGTTTTAAGAAGTATCAATAAATCAAACTTCAAAGATCTTTTTTTTATATATTCCAAATCCATCAAAATAAGATCATTAAATTTAGCCCCGTTCCTTCCGTTAATCTGCCAGATTCCTGTCATACCGGGTAAAACCCTAACCCTTTGTCTGTGCCAATTCTTCATAAGTTTATATTCGTATTCAATACACGGCCTTGGCCCCACAAGGCTCATTTCGCCCTTTATAACATTAATCAACTGGGGAAATTCATCAATTGAAAATTTTCTTAAAAACTTTCCAAGGGGAGTTATCCGGATATCATTTTCGAGCTTTTGGGTTGACCCGTTATCATTTATTATTTTTTGTGTTAATATCTGATGAGGTGAGGTATCGCAGTCATGATACATGGTACGGAATTTATACATGGCAAATTTTTTACCGTCTAAGCCAATCAGTTCGGGCTTATAGAAGACTTCTCCCCTTGATGTTGCTTTAATTACTAAACTTATAAGAAGCCACAGGGGCATGAAGAATACAATAAATACTGAAGAAACGATAAGATCGATTATCCTCTTTGTTATGCCGTAAATATTCCTATCTTTATCTAATACTAACTCAACTTCTGAAACTATTAGTGATTTATTTAATTCACGGCTTGCAGTGTATGAGCCAATTCTGTCAATTGTTAAATCTTTCATCAAATCCTTATCTTGTTTGTATCAATCTTATCCCACATTTTATCTTCGGAATGTTGGATTGAATTATCAAGTATTGCACTAAAGACTAATATACCAAAACTTGATTAAAAGTGAAAGAAAAAAATAATTTTTATCAACAAACTTGCGCCCGCCCGGGCGGGTTTGTGTTGTTGGGTTTTAATTTGGATGGGGTGTCCTTTGGTGTGTTAGTTGGTAAGCTAAAAGATTAATCTGGAGTAATATTTAAAATAACAATTCTAAATTTTTTCATCAATATCCATTCCTAATAAGCTGTTTATCTTGTTCTTTAATACCCAAACTACAGGCTTCATTATATTTTTTCTCATTGCTGGCACTGAGGAACCTGCCATCCAACATCCCCTGGTACATTCTTTAACTAACTTACGAATTTTCTCTGCCTCAGGGCCTTCCCATATTTCAGTAAAACTCTGCTTCCCCAGATCACCCATTATCCATGGCCTTTCAGAACCATTACAGGCAAGAACTTTACTATAAGGATCTATGAAAAACGAATCGGATCCTGCATAACATGGTATGGCCCGTTGTTCTCCCTTCATATACTTTAAAAGCCCAGCATTTATGTATGCCCTAAACCAATCCTTTACCTTTAATCTGATGTTCTTTCTTTTTGATAGTAGGAGTTCTTGAATAAAATCCTTCATTTTTTTCTCAAGGAACTCAATATTTTCAAGCTTGTTATCATTTTTGTGAAAATAAAATGAATTATGCAAGGTTGATTGTGAAAACTCAACATCCAGTTCTTGTGAAAGCTGATTTAATTTCCCCAATTCATGAATATTCTTATCCGAAATTACAATTGCAAAACCGATATCTTTAATTCCCATATTTTTCAATTCTAAGATTGTCTTTAGGGCATTTTCAAAACCATTTTTTATTCCACGAAGTTCATAATTGAGATCTGAAAAACCCTCCACGCTTATACGGATTGTAATCTTTGGAAACTTTTTAGCAATATCTATAATCTTTTCGGTGAAGCAGCCATTTGTACTCAGTTCCAGCCGTTTTGTTTTTGTATTTAATATTTCAAGTATATCTATAATATCATCCCTCATGGTTGGTTCGCCACCAGTGACATTTAACCTCACCATGTTGCCCGGTATTTTTCTAAGTATCTCCGGATCAAACTCTTCTGATTCCTTTGAAGGATTATCCCAAGTATTACACATTTTACATCTGGCATTACATCTATATGTTGTTATTATCGCACATTCCATTTATTTATCCTATTCAAAGAAGAATTCAAAAATTATCAATTATATATAACATTTCTTAAATCAGTTGTCCTTGAATTGTCTTTTTATAAAGCTTACTGTATTGTGATACAATATTATCCCAACTATATATTCTAGCAAGTTTTGTGTATGCTCTTTGTGCCTTTTTCTTCATATTATTAGGATTTTTGTTGGCCCATATAATTTTTTCTTTTAGGTCATTTACATCATTAACATTAAAGAAGAGAACCTCTTTGTTATTAAAAACAGACGTATTCTCAGGAATATTACTGCAAATGATTGGCGTTTTAACACTAGCTGCCTCTAAAAGCATCATTGACATGGCTTCAACTGAGGATGGAAAAACAAATAATTTAGCTTGTGAAATAAATCCTAATAAATCAGCTTTAGATGTAATAAATCCCAGGTATTTAGAGCATGTTTGGTTTATTAACTTCATAATTTTTATCCCATACTCTTTTATCTGCATAATATCACCAATAACAACCAGTCTATTTTTTAGACCAATTTCTTTTACAGCCTGTAATAAAATATGAGCCCCCTTTGTTGGGATTATCCTTCCTGAAGCAAATAGTAGAAAATCTTTTTTAACCTCAGAAATATTAAGTTTATTTTCTGCTAATGTAATTGAAATGTTATCATTTAAGTTTATTCCATTCGGAATATAAATTATCTCTTTTTTTATCTTTTTTTCATAATCTTCTTTTAATGGTTTTGACACTGATGTAACAACTTTTGAATATTTAAGAAAAATATTTTCCATTCTTCTAAAAAAAAACTTGGCAAAGATACTCCATTTTTCTCTATCCTGAGGTCGGCCATGAGAAGTAGAAATAAGTTTTCTTTTATATTTTAGATTTAGAATTGGCAATATAAATGCACAATCAATATTATGCAGATGAACTAAATTATAATTTTTAAACAAAGCGTGAATTCCTGAAAATATAAAAAAGAGAAATGTTCCTAAATTATTATTAAAGAATCTACGAATAATTATTTGATTGAAATTAACAGGTACATATCCTTCTGGAATATAATCTTTCATGCAATAAATGACAACCTCGAAGTAATTTTTATCAAGATTGTTAATAATATTCTCCACAACTCGATCAGCACCACTTATTGCAGGTAATCCCTTCAATCCAACATATGCAATTTTATATTTTTTCATAATTCTTTAATCATAAAGAAAATCCTGGATTGATTTAAAAACTAGATTTTTTATTATGCCCAAATTTTTTTGTACTTTCACTTACCTGAAATAATCCTTGTTCCCAGTTTTATACTATTAATAATCCCAATTTCTCTAAACCTTTGAAATGTTGTTAAAGAAAATATTCTCTTAATTCTATTTATTTTATTTTTTTTATCAACTATCTTTTCAATTTTTTTAACTATTTCTCTAAACCTTTTTTTTGTTATATTCATACAAAAACAGTTCTCTGGGCTAAGGTGATTATATAAAGATATATTAAAATTTTTTTCAATTAAATTATTGTTTAAACATACATCAAAGGCATCAGTTCCTGGATATGGTGTGAAAATACTGAAAATCAGCGTGTGACATTTTATTTTTTTCATGACATTTAAAGTATCATTAATCGTATCTTCTGTGTCATTTGGAAAACCAACCATAATAAATGCCTGAAGCTTAATGCCATGTTTATTAATTATATTACTTGCCTGAAGGGCTTTTTCTATAGTTATGTTTTTCTTTATTTCTTTCAGAATCTTATTATTTCCCGATTCAATTCCGATCTGGATGGAATAGCAACCTGATGCCTTCATGGAAGATATAATTTCATCATCGATTAAATTTACATGGAGTTCACAACTCCAGGTGAGACCTGAACATTTTATTTTTATAGCGTTACATAGTTCTTTTATTCTTTTTTTTGTTACACCAAAGGTATCATCATCAAAATGAATTATTCTTAATCCCAAATCCTGCAAACTATGTATTTCTTTAATAATATTATCAATTGAACGATATCGTACATTTCTACTCCATATTTTATAAGAACCACAGAAAAAACAATTATAAGGACAACCCCTTGTAGCAAAAATGTATTTGAAAGCACTTAACGGAAATTGTTCGTAATCCTTGAGAACTTTAGGTGCTATTGCATTGGGAAAAGGTAAAGAATCTAAGTCTTTAATATATTCTCTCGGAGGATTCTCAATAATTTGTTTTTTATTTCTAAAAATAATTCCATTTATTGATTTAAGATTTTTTTGGTTTTCAATTGCATCCAGTAATTCAACAATTGTGCTTTCGCCTTCCCCTTTTACTCCAATATCAATTTGTTGACATTTTAAAACTTCAGTCCCTATTAATGAAGGATGAGGTCCACCAGTAATAACAATAATATCATTATTTAATTCCTTTGCTATTTTTGCTACGATGCAAGCAGAGGCAAAATTTTGAGATTTTGAAGAAATTCCTATCACAGAAGGATTATAGTGGGCTATTGTATTTTTAATCTCCTTCCAAATATTAGATGTCATGTCATTAAGATTTGTTAAATAATTATCAAATCCAATTTCAGTAATGTATCTCACACTCAATGATTCACTTTGTTTATTGAAATCTGAATTATATACAATTGCTTCCCAGTTAGTCTTTTCTTGAATTGTGCCAGCAATGTATCCAAGAGATAGTGGAAATCTATCCAGAGAATAATTATCTTTAAATAATCTATAAAATGGAGGTTCTATTAGTAAGATTTTTTTTTCTTCTGAATTCATATATTTCAAATATATATTATGTGTATTATTTGTATTTCAACTAAAAAATATTAATTCTCAAATAAATTCTTATGTTTAATAAGATAGATTAATTTTATATTTCATATATTGAATAAATTTAAATAAATTTTGATATTATACAAATATTGCATGATAAAAGCAATTTCAATATTGACAAAAACGATGAAATAACATTATATAATCATTTATTATTATTATTATTATTATTGAGGACAACGCTGAAAATATTACTGGTTAATAATTTTTATTATAATAGGGGGGGGGATACAACTCATCTCTTTTTATTAAAGAAATTATTTGAAAAAGAGGGGCATGATGTTGTTATATTTTCAATGCACCATCCAGATAATTTTAAATCAAAATATTCAAGTTATTTTACAAGTTATATTGATTATTCAAAGATTGTAAATAATAAGAGTATAAAAAATATTATTCGAGTTATTAGTAAATCAATTTATTCACTGGAAGCAAAGAAAAAAATAGAAAAATTGCTGAAAGAAGAGAGACCTGACATTGCTCATTTACAGAATATTTATCATCATATTACTCCATCGATAATACATGCTTTGAAAAAATTCAAAATCCCAATATTATGGACTATGCATGATTTTACCGCTATATGTCCAAATTCTTCATTTATGGTAAATGGTAAGCTCTGCGAAAATTGTAAGAAAAGAAAATTTTATTGGACTGTGATAAAAAAATGCAAGCGGAACTCACTTTCTGCAAGCATAGTTGCTGCTTTTGAAACAACTATTTTCAGAATTTTCAGAATTTACAGACATATCAATGTTATTATTACTCCAAGTATATTTTTAAAAAATAAATTAATTGAGTATGGTTTCAAGAGAAATAATATTCATTGTATTAATAACTTTCTGGATATTGATTTTGATGAAAGTGATGAACATGAAAGCAATTATTATTTATTTTTTGGAAGACTAGTTGAAGGAAAAGGTATTGAGACTCTACTTAAAGCAGTAAAAAATATTGAATTAAAAAAGCTACTAATTATTGGAGACGGCCATCTTAGAAAGAAACTTGAAGATTTTGTAAAAACAAATTCCTTAAACTCAAGAATTGTATTTGCTGGTTACAAGCCAAGAGATGAAATGATAAAAATCATTAAGAAAAGCCTTTTTGTTATTGTACCTTCTGAGTGGTATGAAAATTATCCCTATTCAATTCTTGAATCTTTTGCCTGTGGTAAACCAGTAATTGGTTCAAATCTGGGAGGAATACCCGAGCAGGTTATTGATGGCAAAACAGGACTATTATTCAAAAGTGGTAATGCTGAAAATTTAAAAGAAAAAATTATTTATCTGATTAATAATCCTGAAAAAATTATTGAAATGGGAAATAATGCAAGAAATTTTGTTAATGAATTAAATCCTGAAAGTCATTATAGAAAAACAATACAGATATATGAAAAGTTATTGAATAATTAACTCTAAAGTTTCAACTTAATATAATTTGGGAGTAAAATTCATTTAAACATAATCTATTACTCATTAAATGGTCCATTCAAATAAATTGACATCCAGATCTTTAATAAAGTTTTCAAAACAATAAATGCAACTTTAAATCCTTTAATAACCAAACCTCTTTGATGATGACCAGCGATATATTATCGGATATATATCATTATCAATTTCATATTTCTTAACTTTCAATGTACCATCAAATTTTAATAATGATTTATTGCCCATGAAATGCCATTCTTTATTCAATTGAAGTGGTAATTCCTCGACGTCAAGAAATCTCAACAAGTTTTTAAATTCCAACTGATTATTTTCAACAAAATCTTTATAATAAAGATTATATATTGGAAAATTTTTGCCCATTTTTTCAATTATTCGATGTGTTCCATTATATCTAACAGACCTAATTCTAATAGAAAGTTTTGTATCATATATATTGGGATTATTTTTTTGTGATGATTTTACATAATCATAGGGATTTCTAAAAAGATGTATTATCCCCGAAATATTAATTCCTGAGTCATAAAGAGCTTTGACTCTTGATATTGATTTAACACCATCAACAAAAATTGAGGGCCTCATTTTTCTATTTTTCGCTTCAACTTCATAAACAGCTTCTAAAAAACGAACATAACAATCATGGAATTCCTTTAGTGATTTTTTCGTAATAAGTTTTCTAAAATTACCTGGTATTAAATGATATAAATAGTTATCAAGGCCCGTTCCGGTTATTTTATTATATAGTGGAAGTAGTGATTTTTCATCCTCATATTTTTTTGCATTAATATTATTTTTTATTGAATTCCAATAACTACATTTACTTACTCTTGAACTGCAGCCACACATTTGATCATATTCATTAGAGGGATATGCATCACCTAAACTAACAACGTTAGGATGAGCGTTTAAGTATTTTGCAATTAATGTTGCTCCATGATAAGGAGGACATAAAACAAAGTATATTTTTTTAAACATTAAAAACTCCATTTCTAAGAATTCAATATAGTAATTAAAACATTTCAACCTAAATTAAATAACATTCAATATCATGCAAATTATATACCATGATCTTGTAAGTAATAAATCTTTAAAATATTTAGATAATACTTTCTTCCAAAAAGAATCATTCGCATGCTCGATTTAATAGATCGTTTTAATCTATTCTATTTTAAAACACGATAAAAATAATATTATTCTTTTCCCAGAAAACATATTCATCAATTAATTTTTATTCACAATAATTTTCTGCCAATTCAGCTTTTTTTAAACCATACACTACATGTAAGAGATAAGGGAAAATTATGTAAGGAATTCCTAACCAATTTTCAAAGAAAAAGAGTACTAGATATGCATAAAAGAGAGTGATTATTTGATAATACAATGATTTGTCTATCAATATCAATTTAGTAAGTTTTCTTTTAATTTTTTTGAATATTATTATGAGTAAAATTATACCGATTAATCCTAATTCTGTAACAATTGCTACTATTGATGAAAAAGGTGTGTTAAGTGTATCGAGCCTATGCATTTCTTTAATCATTAAGTAATATTCAGGTGAATATAATTTTGAAAAATATTTTCTTAAATAATATGTAGTATGCTCTATTGGCAATCCTCGACTTTCTCCTTTTGCGACAACATTTTCAGAACTTAAGGCAAGTGATGCCCTGGATGAATAAGTTCCTATGGATGTGCCCAAAAATAAAATATGGGGTTCATCTTTTACAAGAGTAATAAATGTTAAATATCCTTTTACTTTTTGGCTGTTTATTATTCTTGCCTTAATGGAAGTATCTGCAAAATTAATCATGAAGAGGAATGCCGGAACAATTAAAATACTTCCTAAAATTTTTACAAACCTATATTTTATTTGCATGAAAAGAATAAAGCAAAATGAAACAAACAATCCTAAAAGAAATTGCTTTGTTCCAGTTAACACAAAAGCCAGAAAAATCATAAATAAAATCAATAGTTCTTTATGATTTCTCTTGTTAAAGATATAATTATAAACTTTTCTTACAAAAAATATCCCAATTATAATACCTGTATAATGGGCATTTATTGACGTACCTCGAGCCCAATCGCCAGGGATGAATCCATGAAATGAAGCTTGAAAAAAAACTATTA
>JBHPHB010000048.1:0-16969 GCA_042569985.1 Spirochaetota bacterium
GATATTAACTGCAATGGGTACTTTTTCGCAAGCTCATCATTTGGCCCTTCCCACGCTTCAATATATGTGGGGATTGGGGGAAGATTCGGTATTTTCTGTTCAGCAAGTTTAGAAGAGAATATCTCAATTTTTCCCGAGGGCGTATTAAAGGGATTCTTCTCAATATCTTCACGCTGTTTTTCAAAGGCAATGACGGGCTTTTCATGCTTAAACTTATGTATGCCCTTCTTTTTAAAGTCATCATATTCGGGAACGGGCTTTGAATCGGTCATGGTCTTGGCATTTTCCCAGAAACTCCTGAGCCATTCATCCTCGGTGAGTTTACTGAAATCTTCATAGCCGAGTTTTTCAGCAAGGCCCGTGCATATTTCAAGGTCCGATTTTGACTCATGCAGGGATTCGATTGCCTTGTTCATGTATATCATATAGGGGCCTCCCTGCCATGGCCGTATAATATCATTCCTCTCCAGGTGCGTATTAACGGGAAGAAGTATATCGGCATACTTTGCAGTTGGCGTCATAAACTGCTCGTGCACAACTATTGTTTCGGGCTTCTGCAGTGCCTCATGAGCTTTATTTGCATTCATAAACTGGTTAACAGCATTTGAGTTGGTAATATAGACCATCTTTATATCCGATGGATAACCGCCTTCTTTTCCCTTTTGGATGGCATCCCAAAGTTTTGTTATATGTATTGTAGTCCTCTGCCTTGAGCCCTCGGGAAGGTTGCCGATAATCTGGCCCGATATGAGGCCCGCACCCACCATGGGCTGAAGGCCCACAGAGGGAAGGTTAAATGCAGCGGGGTCGCCGCCGTAAATACCAATATTGCCTGTCATTGCAGCAAGTGTAGATGCCGCCCTGTGGAACTGCTCGCCGAAGGCAGTCCGGCCCGGGGCACCCAGTGTTAAAAGCTTGGATGGCCTATTGGTTGCATACTCCCTTGCAAGATTTTCAATGACTGAAGCCTTAACTCCCGTTATCGACTCTGCCCATGCAGGCGTTTTTGGCTGGCCGTCGTCTTTGCCAAGTACATATTCCTCAAACTTATCAAACCCCGACGTATATTTATGGAGAAATTCCTTATCGTGGAGGTCTTCCGTAATCATTACATGGGCCATGGCAATTAGCATGGCAGTATCGGTGCCCGGTTTTATGGGAATCCATTCCTGTGCAAAGGCGGCGGCAGAATCTGTAAACCTGGGGTCGACTGCAACAATTTTAACGCCCTTCTCCTTTGCCTCCATGAGATACTGGGACGTTGTTGTTTTTATTACACTCACTGCCGGGTTGAAACCCCAGAGGATAATAAACTTTGAATTGGCTATATCATCGGATGTATGCCCGGCGGTGACTGTGCCATAGGTAGTCTCCGAATTAAAAAGGCTCCCCCAGAAGGATGCCGATCCCCTTACTGATAAAAACCCGCCATGCATCATGAGAAGCCGAAAAAGGCCAAGCTGGTTATGCAGAAAAGTGCCCGTATTACCGGAATATGCAATATAAAGGAGCGCCAGGGGCCCGTATTTTTCCTTAATTCGGTTCAGCTCGCCTGCCACGGTTTCATAGGCTTCTTCCCAGGATATACGCTCAAACTTTCCCTCACCCCTCTTGCCTACTCTTTTCATGGGATATTTTAACCTGTCAGGGGCATAAACCCTCTGGCGGTATGCCCTTCCCCGCGCGCAGGCACGGAGCTGTGGCTCGTCCCCGTTATCGGTTTCGATTCTTTTAATGACACCCTCTTCAACATGTACTTTCAGTACACATCTGCCGCCGCAGTCATGGGGGCACGAGGTAATTACTGTTTTATTTTTGCTGTTCTCTTCAGTCATATTTCACCATCAATTTGTTGTAGAATTTAATAAATTTTTACAGAAAATAACAATCGGCCATTTTTTTGTCAATTTATATTATGGGCAACTTCAAAATCAAAAAAAAAAAAAAATCAACTGAAACTTAGATTTATAGTAAGGGATGTAATGTAGAGGGAAAACATTACTTTGAGGACATAAATTCATCAAGAATATTGATGAGCTTGTCAATGTTCTGGCCGGTAACGGACGAAATGGTTATTACATTTTCATCCTTAAAAATGGATAACTTTTCCTTCAATTCTTCATCATCCATTAAATCAACCTTTGTAAGAACTATGTAATATGGATTATTGAGTAATGACTCATTGTAAGATACCAGTTCCGATTTGAGCAGCTCAAAATTATAATGCAAATCACTTTCGGCTAAATCTATTAAATATAGAATGACCTTTACCCTTTCGATATGCTTTAAAAAAGACAGGCCAAGTCCCATCCCCTTATGGGCACCTTCAATAATGCCTGGAATATCGGCAATTTTATAAATGGACCCGTCATTATTCTGAATAACGCCGAGATTGGGGGTTAAAGTTGTAAAGGGATAATTGGCAATTTTTGGCTTTGCATTGGTAATTTTTGACAGCAGGGTTGACTTTCCCGCATTGGGCAAACCCACAAGACCTATGTCGGCAATTAGTTTCAGGTTTAAGGTGATAACTATTTCCTCCCCTGGCATGCCGTCCTGTGAAAAACGGGGTGACTGGTTTGTAGAAGATTTAAAAAATTCATTCCCCTTTCCGCCAATACCGCCTTCGGCGATTAATTCTCTCTGATTATCCTCTATTATATCAGCCAACACTTCCCCTGTTTCAGTAACAACAACTTCCGTACCCGGCGGAACTTTTATCACCAGGTCTTTTCCGTCCTTCCCGTTCATATTCCTGCCCTGACCGTGTTTGCCATTATCTGCAGAATACAGCCTGTCCTTAAAGAAATGTGATAAATTATATTGACTCCTGTCGCATTGAATATAAACGTTACCGCCCTTTCCACCATCACCGCCGTCGGGGCCGCCCTTTGGAATATACTTCTCCCTACGGAAAGATACGGCTCCGGGCCCGCCATTGCCGGACCGGATCTGAATGTTGATTGTATCTGTGAACTTACTCAATGTGCTTTACCTTCTTTATCTAACTCAAAACCTTGCTATACAGTTTTCCAAAGCCCCCTCCGGGCAAAAGTAAATCGGCACATCCTGTGCCTGCTTTTGCATCAACCTCATCCTGAGAACGTGGGATTGGGGGGGCACCCCTAAAAAAATAAATCGCGCATGATAAGATCACTACGCGATTCTATAGAAAATATATATTAAGTGTTATAGTGTTTATTTGCTTTCTGCAACAGGATAAACTGAAACTTTCTTTCTCTTTTTATCAAGTACTTCAAATGTTACAACACCGCTTATTTTAGCAAACAAAGTATCGTCCTTACCCTTGCCTACATTGTTTCCGGGATGGATTTTTGTGCCGCGCTGCCGTACAATTATTGATCCGCCCGTAACAACCTGTCCTCCATAACGTTTAACACCCAGTCTCTGTGCATTTGAATCGCGTCCGTTTCTGGTTGAACCGCCGCCTTTTTTATGTGCCATAATATACTCCTTAAAACAAATTATTCAAAGTTAATATTCAATGTGCCTTTATAATTACTCTCAATTTCGAAAATTCCAATGCAGTAAAAATTCAATAAATGCCTTAATATACCATTTTTATCTTCCGGCAAATTTGACAATTCCACCTCTACTTTTTCA
Organism: Spirochaetota bacterium; assembly: GCA_042569985.1. Taxonomy (GTDB): domain Bacteria; phylum Spirochaetota; class UBA4802; order UBA4802; family UBA5550; genus JBHPHB01. The sequence continues at coordinate 3,625 of JBHPHB010000048.1, forward strand.
TAACCGTCTTTCTGAGTTACGACCGGTAGAATTCGAAGCATATTGGCAATACTTGCAATCAATGTGTGCGTTAAAACTGATACTGCCGCACAGACCGGGTCTTCACCCTTTTTACCGAACCCCGCATGCCCTTCAACAGCTACAGATATAATGCCGGTATTTATATTTTTAAATGTTACGCCCTTATCAAATGAAATATTATTAAAAGATATATTAATCAATATGATGTTTTTTATACTTTAAATTAGGATGTTTTTAATCCAAGCTTTTCAATTTTCAATTGCGTGTATAACTGCCTGTGTCCAAGAAGCCTGCTGTAATTCTTTCTCTTCTTAAACTTAAGCCCGCGTACCTTGTCACCTTTAATCTGTCCCAAAACTTTCCCAACCACATCTGCATTTTTTACATATGGCTGCCCGATATGAACCTTTTTGCCGTCCGAAAGAAGAAGAACCTTATCAAGGGCCATTTTATCATTCTCTTTCTTATCAACCTTTTCTATATTAATTGTAGTTCCCTTCTCTACATTATACTGTTTTCCGCCTATTTCAACTATTGCATACATACTATTTCTTCCCTTTAATTTAATAATTTCAATTTTCTTGTCAAATAAAAGACTTTCACATTGAATTTGGGCCCACAAGGATTCGAACCTTGGACCCCCTGATTATGAGTCAGATGCTCTAACCAACTGAGCTATGGGCCCTGACGTTTGAAAATTTAAAAATACACAATTTCGTGACATTTCATATACATGCCGTATTATGTCAAGAAAATATTAGGCAAATACCAGTGATTTACAATAAAATATATTACCATACAAATTTTCCAGAGACAAGCCAAAAAGAGGAAATGCCTGTTTCAGGAACTTGCATGGGTGGTCATTCTCGTCGAAAAAGGTTAAATTGATTAAAACAGGTATTGTGAATTAAAACAAGATTTATAAAAAGGAAACCATGTTTTTCCCATTTTTTTTGGATATATATAATGCCTTATCAGCCCGGTTTATAAAATCATTTTTGTTTTTATCAAACTCAGAATCAAATTGGGTAACACCAACAGATACTGCAACACTTAACTCTTTATCTCCATAGAAAACCATCTCGCTTTCAATACTCTTCCTTATCCTTTCGGCAACGATAATTGTAGCATTGATATCTGTTTTTGGCAGGATTACAGCAAACTCCTCCCCTCCATAACGTGCTGCCACATCCATGAGCCTGATGTTGTCCTTTAAAACCTGTGCGACCTTTTCCAGGACTAAATCTCCCGCTACATGCCCGTAGGTATCATTAAAATTCTTAAAATTATCTATATCGAGCATTATTAATGACAGGGGCCTTTTATACTTTCTGGCCCTTTCCACCTCGTCTATCATGGTGGTTTGAAAATAATGATGAATTTTGAGTTTCGTCATCATGTCAGTTGTTGCCATCTCGTAGAGGCTTGCATTATGTATTGCAATACCGGCCAATGAAGCAATTGTAGTAATGAAATCCTTTTCCAATTCGGTAAAATCAACCTTATTAATCCTTTCGCCCAGAATTATTATACCATTCAATGTACCTTTGCTTATGAGCGGTACAACAAGCAGGGGTTCAAGCAGGCGCAATATGGAAAGGGATTTTTCATCCTGAACATGCTCTTCCAATTCTATCAGTGTAAAAGATTTCTCCTTGTCTTCAATAAATTTAATTAATTTTGAACTGTGAACAAGCTCGTACTCTCTGGAATGGTCTATTTCAAAACCCTTATAATTTCTGTGAAGTGTGAAGTCATTATAATCTATGCCCTTTTTCAAAAATATTCCCGACTTCAAAAGCTGCATCTGCCCCATACAGGTTAGAAGGATAGAATCAATGAGCGTGTTATACTCTAGGGTGGAATTGAGCCCCTTACTTATTTCAATAAGCTGCTTAAGATCGTAGATCTTTCTTTCGTAATGCTCAATTTCAATTGGAAATTTAATCTCAGCTTCTTTCATTAATCCTAACCGAAAAATATTTTTGTAAAAACAAAATGAAGCCTATTGAAATTTTTCAATTGCTTCAATTAAATTTACCCTGCCATCATAGATGGCTTTTCCCGTAATACAGCCAAATATATTTAGCTCTTCAAATTCTGATAATTTTGAAATATCATCCAAAGATGAAATCCCCCCGGAAGCAATAAATTCAATATTATCAATTTCCTTTAAAATCCTCTCAACTGCAGGGTAATTTGGCCCGGTAAGCATCCCGTCTGTTGAAATATCTGTATATATAAATTTTTTAACACCAATTCCCCTTAAATCCTTCATAAAACCAAGTGCATCCACCTCTGAGACCTTTTTCCAGCCATGTGTTGCAACCTTTGAATCCTTTGCGTCAACTCCTGCAACGATATTCTCCGGATAAACCTCAATGAACTTCTTAAATTCATCAGTGAGAATAACTGTACCCAATATAACACGCTTCACGCCAAAATCAAGATATTTTTTTGCCGTATCAATATTACGTATGCCCCCGCCAATTTCAATGGGTATTGAAACGGATTTTGATACTTTAACCACAAGATCAAAATTTACAGGCTCGCCCGAAAAAGCTCCGTCAAGGTCAACAATATGGATTAATTTGGCCCCCATACCTTCAAATTTTCTAGCCATCTCAACGGGATCATTGGAATAAACAGTTTCCCTGTCGGGATCTCCCTGGAGCAGCCTTACACAATTGCCATTTCTAATATCTATTGCCGGAATAATTAACATACTGACCCTACAAAATTTTCTATTATTTTTAATCCGTGTTCATGACTCTTTTCAGGATGAAACTGGGTAGCAATGAGGTTACCCTTTCCCACTATGCATGGAAATTTAACCCCGTAGTCGGCCTGACCAACCATCCATGTTTCATCATTCAATTCCGGATAATATGAATGTATAAAATAAAAATGGTTATCAGCGGGAACATCGCCAAGAAAGGCTGATTTACCAACGAATTCGACGGAATTCCATCCCATGTGCGGGACCTTCATGTCTGTTAAACTGAACTTTACAATCCTACCGTCAATTATCCCCAATCCTTCTGAATCGCCAAATTCCTGGCTCGATGAAAATAGAAGCTGAAATCCCAGGCATATTCCAAAGAAGAATCCATTATTTATAATAAACCTTTTTAACGGCTCAATCCAGCCCATTTTTTCCAGGTTATCCATGGCCATTTTAAATGCACCGTCCCCGGGCATTATAAGTGCGTCTGAAGACTCAACAGATGCAGGATCACTGCTCACCCTTACCTTATCCGTATACAACTCAACCGCCTTAACTACTGACCTCAGGTTTCCCATACCATAGTCAATAACTGTTATCATACGATCATCCCTTTTGTGGACAGTACCTCCCCGTTTAAAAAGGGGTCAATGGAAACTGCCTTATACAGGGCAACCCCAAGGGCCTTAAATATTGACTCGTGGATATGGTGGCTGTTATCTCCGTGCATAAGAACCACGTGCAGATTTATTTCCCCTTTAATAGCAAATGCCCGGAGAAATTCAGTAGTAAGCTCTTCGCTGTACTTTTTTATATATCCTTTCAGCTCAGGGCCGCTGTATTTATAGTGCGCCCTTCCGGAAAGGTCAACGGCAACCATGGCAAGTGCATCGTCCATTGGAATGGTCGCATCACCAAACCTTTTGATTCCCTCTTTATTTCCAAGTGCTTTTTTAAATGCTTTTCCAAAGGCAATGCCGATATCCTCAACTGTGTGATGGTCATCAACCTGAACATCACCGTTACATTCCAAATTTAAATAAAACCTGCCATGTTTCGACATTGAATTAAGCATGTGATCAAAAAAAGGCACACCGCTGTCAATAACGGATTTTTCCAAACTGGCAAGTTCCAGTTCAATTTTTATGTCCGTCTCATTTGTTGTTCTCTCATTTTTTGATTTTCTTTTCATTTTTAACCGCCTAGTACTCAAATCCAAGACTGAAAATAAACTCCATATTTCCAAATGACTTCATATAATATGGCCATGCAAAGTCAAGTTTTAAAATTATCAGTGGGTAAAAAGCAAATCTCAAACCAACTCCCATGTCTGTCTTAAAATCATCAAATTTTTCTTTCCCCTTATCATAGAAGTTGTAGTCATTATCCCAGGCCGAACCCATGTCAACAAACAGTACCCCGCCGATCCTGCCCACACTTATGGGCAATGGCCAGCCAAACTTTATTCCCTCAATAAAAACAAACCTGAACTCAGCATTAACAATAAAAACATTCTCACCCCTGTAACCAAGAAAGGGGTGCCCCCTTAAAGTATTAAAGCCTCCGATATTATATTTGAAATATTTTTTGTCCTTCCCGAATATTTTTCCGAAAACTCCTCTAAATGCAAATATATATTTTTTAAAAATAAGAAAGTATTTTCTTAAGTCAATATCCACTGTTGTGAAAGTTGATGTATTGCCACCAAAATAGAATGCATGCTCAACCTCAACCTTTCCCCTGAATCCGTCAGCAGGAATCATCCCCCCCCAAAGTACATTATCATAATGAAGGGAGAATGAAAGCTGGTTCAGGTTCGTATAAATATCCGGCCTTAAATCGTAATCTGAATAATTCCTTTCATACCTGCTGAAGGATGTCTTAATATCCATCCTGGAAAACCTGCTAAAGGGATAACTGGCAATCCCGTACCCCCCGTAATTATTCATATATAACACCGAAAAGTTTTCATTATGTATTAACTCATTGATACTGCTGATTGAGAGAATCATAAAGGGATTACTCTGTCTGAAAATGCCTACTCCAAAATCCCACCTGTTTTTCAAATAAAAATAAGCAAGGTCAAAATTAAAATTATCCTGGAAATCATTGAAAGTTTTAATTTCAGTTTCATTCTGTAAATAGTTCATCGTAAAAACTAACCGGTGATTGCCAAGCATGTCCGAAAATGCCATCTGAACAAATCCTGCTGCACCCATGTTTATGGTATAAGCGATGCCCAGAAAAAGCCAATCATTGGATATCCATGAATCATAATTGGAAAAAACTGATTTTGATGTCATGAAATAGGACTTTGGATACTCATGAGACATGTATTGTGTATCATTTAAATCGTTATCCTCATAAACTTCTGATTTATCCAATTTCTTGAAAAATATATCATAACCGCTGTTCTGATAGGAAACGAAGGCAATCTTTTTCTCACCTGGAAACCACCTGGGATAAAATATTCCCGACAATACATCTGTTATCTTTTTAATGGTACCCGTTTTTAAATCATATGTATACGCATTATATATGCCCGATTTATTGGACGTAAATATTATCCTTTCCCCTTTCTTTGAAATATCTACTTGAAGGTTATTCCCGCCATTACTGATGAGCATCTCCCTCTTGCCGGTTTTAAGGTTTACCCTGTATATATTATAATGCTTATTACCACCCTCCTTATATTTTGCTGAAAATACTATATTTTTATTATCGGCCAGTATCCTTGGATATCTTTCAGAATAGGGACTATTTGTGACCCTTTTTATTCTTCGCGTTTCTAAATTATAAATATAAATATCGCTATAACCATTTCCGGCTCCAACAAATGATATCAATTTCCCGTTTGGCGATAACGAGGGGTCCTTCATTGACCGGAAAGGCACTTTAATTTCTTTTCTTATATCCCCGTTTTTGGCATGAACAATAAAAATTACATCCCTTCCATTTGACTGGGCAATAAATACCAGGTACCTGCCCGACCTGTCCCAGGTTAAGTAGTTATCCATGAGGTGCATGCCCTCAAACCTGGCATCCGAATTACCCTGGATAATTGTTTTAATATGCTTTATCTTTTTTTTCCCTATTGCTGCTACTACAAGGTTCGAATATATATCCCTGTTTGTAAAATATGCGATTTTTTTTCCATCAGGTGAAACAGCGGGGCATGTATTTATTGAGGAATATGTTTTCTCATGGTTTGTCAGCTTGACTCCTTCAACATCTTCATATTTTTTTTTTGCAATGAGGTGATAATACCTCCTTTTAAAAAACCTCAGCCATTCATTGCTTATTTCCTCCAGGTTTTTCCCCGTATTAATTTTAAAAACTTTCTGAATATTTCCAATGTCCCTTAAATCACGGAATATCTCCCCAATAACATGCCTGCCGTACATCTTCTCCAAAAAATAGTAAAAGGACTGGCCCTCCTTATACAGGAGGTAGACATTATATATTTCCAGCCTGGTTAACTTCATGAGGTCAGCGTACTTATCATTGAACAGTGCATCCCTCATTATCATATCTGCGGTCTCATCAAAACCGATGGACAGATATTCTGCCATACCTTCAACCAGCCACAGGGGGATACCGCCCATTGTAAACCGTGACAGGGATTCACCTGATGTATCTGCTAAAAGGATGTTATATTGAAATGCATGGACAAGTTCGTGTACCAAAACATGCCTGAACTCATGGTATATGCCGTTAAACGGAATTACCACCCTGTTTTTTAATGACTCCGTAAAACCGCCCGTACCTTCCCCTAAAATATATGGGATAATATTATTATTCTGAAACGCAATATGGGAAGGATAGATAACAATAGGGATGATCTCTGTTAATTCATGCTTCAAATAATTTGAAATGTGAACATACGCCTGCTCGGAAATTTTTGATGCCTTAACGGCAACTTCTTCCATCCCCCTGGGATAATGGATATCAAAGTGAATTGTTTTGAGCACCTTCCAATTGATGTCCTCATAATTAACCTTATTCTTACCAAAGGGATGAAGTTCTGTTCCGGAGATTAGTAGAATTATAATAATGAAAATAACTGATATATTCTTCCGCAGCATTAATACCAACTTTACTTGCTTTCTAATAGCCAATTGTATATCTGGTTATACCTTTCGTCAACCTCTTCAATTTCAACATTCATGTGACTTCCCTTTATTATATTCAGGTTATCCTTTAAGTCTTCCACATTTTCAAAACAGTCCTTAAACAGGCTCAGGTCAATCAAATCCCACTTGCTTTCACTGATGCATTTTATCTTTATTTCTTCAATATCAGTATAGATACCGGGCCCCCTTCCCTTTAGAATATTATCGGCCCTGAGGCATTTAAGATATACCTCACCACCGGGCAGTATATTCATGTTGGAATCATTTATTCCTATGGAAAAATAGGCCCCCTTTGTTATAATAAACCTGCACGGTATTGCTCCTTTTAACAATGACTCAAATAATTTAATCATGGTTGAAACGAACTTACCATATGATGGAATTTCATGGTGGTCAGAAGAATTGGACTTTGGTATAATCAATGCCGAATCACTGAGAACATGGATACCATAGGAAACCTTATCGATTTTATCCAGCTCCTTCATAAATCTATTGAGATACTTCTCAACAACTTTTTCCTCGATAATATCTGCATTTTTAATCGTCGACAGATAATCATAATACCTCTCGGTACCCTGAATATCTAAATAACAGACTACTTTATTCTCATGAAAAGTAAAATAACCGGAACCAAAATTCCTTGTCCTGTCGGAACTATCCGGTTCAACCTTCTTATTTAATATATCCTTCAAATTTTACCTCTAAAATTCATTAGTACCGAGTTTAAAATATTTATTTCAACCTGTCAAGATTATTTGGTATCAAAAAGAGGGTAATTAATTAAACGAAGTCAGGGTTTCGTCTTATGAAGTTTTACTCTTTATCCAAAAAATAGAGAGATTTGATTTCATCCACGGAAACCCTTCCATCATGGATAAAATCCAGGCTGCCACAACTGATATCAAGTACCGTGGGCAAAGGTATTTCCTTGCAATACTCTTCAATTATAAAAATATTCTGTGCCTTTGTTTTATATTTGTGTACAATATCTTCTTTTTCATACACCAACTTGCTATGAGATATAACAGTGCTCACAAATAAAAGAGGTCCGTTGATTGTATTTATTAAATCCTGCATAAATTTGTTTTTTGGAAACCAGATAATGATTTCATCATCACCTTTCTTTGCCTCTTTTTTCTTCATTTTAACTATTACTTCTCCAGGCCATACCCTGTGAAGAAAATCATATTCACCTTTGCTGACATCACACAAATCATTGAGCATTTTAAATGAGGAAATAAGATAGACGAGGTCTTCATCTTTGCCGCTTATTTTTTTTATAATCTTCTTTTCAAAATCGGGGCCTGCCCGGGAAACAAGTCCATACAAACCATCAACGGGAATGACAATAAATCCATTTTCAATGATGGCGGTAACAATATTCTTTAAAGTACCAGAATCTATTGAGCCATCCTTTTTGACTTTCTTTAATGTAAATATTTCATTTTTTTTAAAAGACATCTTTGCAAATTCTCTTATCACATTTTATTTTATTATATGTTTAAACGTCATTCTACCAACAATATTGAGGTTATAAATTCTATGAAGGGCATATTGCAGTTATCGGCTCTAATGATTTTCCTTTAGGCAATCCCTGCATAGCCTATTCATTTTTCTTTTTATATATCATACTTAAGTAAAATAACAATACCAATGTTGAAAAAACAATCCAGACTACCTGCAGGTGCTTTAATTTAATAAAACTGAACCGGCTGTTAGACTCCAGGCTTTTTCCCTTTTCCCTTTTCCTTTTTTGATTTATACCCTTAAAAAAAACAAGCTTCCCATCTTTACTGATAAAACCTGATTTCAGAGCGTCTTTTTTTGACTGTCCGCCACCCCTGTACTTTTCATACATCTTTTCGAGCTTAACTTTATCATTTTTAAGGTTGTCGATTTTCTTTTGAAGGGTATTAATATCTCTTTCCAGTTCAATTCTTTTAAGTATACCGCTGTCACTGAACACAAACACATATACGCCTGCAAGAAAAAAAGCCAGGATAATTATCCTGATTCTGTCCTTTTTATTCAAGGTTATAAAAAACTCCTTTGCCTCTAAACGTTGCCATTGAGCCAAGCTCCTCTTCAATCCTTAGCAGCTGGTTATATTTTGCCACCCTGTCTGTTCTTGAACCGGAACCTGTTTTAATCTGGCCTGTATTGGCTGCAACAACAAGGTCGGAAATAGTGGCATCTTCAGTTTCTCCGGAACGGTGCGATACCACTGCTGTATACTTAGCCCTTTTTGCCATCTCAATTGCCCGAAGGGTTTCAGTAAGTGTACCAATCTGGTTAAGCTTTATGAGAATTGAATTTCCAACACCCATATTGATACCCTTTTCCAATCTTTCCGTATTTGTAACAAAAAGGTCGTCCCCCATGATCTGGATCTTATTACCCAGCTTCTCAGTCATCAGTTTAAATCCTTTCCAATCGTTTTCGTCTAATCCGTCCTCAATTGAAATTATGGGATATTTTTTTACAAGGTCCTCGTAGAATTCCACCATCTCCCTGCTGGTTCTCTCACTTCCATCACTTCTAGAGAAAACATATTTTTTCTTGGTTCTGTTATAGAATTCACTTGCTGCAGGATCCAGGGCAATCATAATATCTTTACCCGGTTTATATCCGGCTTTTTCGATTGACCTGACAATAAGTTCAAGGGGTTCCTCGTTAGATTTAAGGGAAGGTGCAAAACCACCCTCATCACCCACGCTGGTTGAATGGCCCCTGGACTTTAATACACTTTTCAGTGCATGAAAGGTTTCAACTCCCATCTGAAGCGCCTCGCTGAAACTTTTAGCCCCAACAGGCATGGCCATAAATTCCTGCATATCTACATTTGAATCGGCATGCGAACCGCCGTTAAGAATATTCATCATAGGTACGGGAAGTTCACAGGAACTTGCCCCGCCAATGTACCTGTAAAGTGGAATCTGTAATGACTCAGCAACAGCCTTTGCGCAGGCAAGTGAAACACCCAGTATTGCATTTGCACCCAGTTTCGACTTATTCTTCGTTCCATCCAGTTTAATAAGCTTATTATCTATTTCGATCTGGTTTAAGGCATCCATATCAACAATGGCTTTTTTAATTTTAGTGTTAACATTTTTTACGGCTTTAAGGACTCCCTTGCCGGAAAACCTTTTTTTATCGCCATCCCTTAGCTCAGTAGCTTCATGTTCACCCGTTGATGCTCCCGAGGGAACAGCTGCCCTTCCTGAAAATCCCGAGGACAAATAAACATCAACCTCCACGGTGGGATTGCCTCTTGAATCCAGAATCTCTCTTGCTATTACATCCTTTATATAAGTCATAATTTACTCCTTAATATAATTATGAAGAAAACCTTTATTACAAAGTAACATATGAATATAGGTAGATTATTATTTCAAGCAGAAAATATCTCCTGCCGGTTAAATGGTAAGAATATCAGCATCTGCCCATATTTTTTCCAGCTGGTAATAGTCCCTCATCCTTTCAGTGAAAATATGGATTATAATATCATTATAATCCAAAATTATCCATTCTGAGTTTAAATCGGGCTTACATCTCTCTTTTAAATCTGTTGTATTGAGATATCTCTGAAGTTCCTTTGCCAGGGATTTACAGTGGATAATGGAATTACCCGTTGCAATTAGAAAATAATCAAGGTAGCTATTTATTTTTCTTAAATCCAGGAAAATATAATCCTGCACTTTTTTATCGCCTAAAACTTCAATACATCCTTTGGCAATCTCTATGATCTTATTATTCTCGGGATTTGCTTTTACTGCCACTCTTATAATCTTCTCCAATAATAATTAGTATGTTATTTAACTGGGTACTGTCAATAATGTAATAGATTTTCTTAATTCCCGTATTCACGGAGATTTTGTTTACCAGAGAAAAATTTCCCTTCCTGCAGATAATAATGGAATCCTTTAATTTTCTATAGGGAGAGGTTCCAAACTGCACCACATTAAATCCATCCCTAATTAAACGGCTCCTCATTCTTCTTGCCAGACCGGGAACATTTGTCCCATTGAGAATCTTTATCTTTGCAATATTTTCAATATCTTCGGTGAGAATGAGCTTTGTCAAAAACTCCTTTTCATATATCTTAAAAGATATATCGTCAAGAATATAGTGTTTATTCTTCATCACCCCGGGTAAAACAGTTGCCATGACATTGCCCTTGTTATACACAATATCCGAAATCTTTAATATTTCCTGGGGCAATAAATTTGATTTAGTTGTTTTTACCAATTCCCTAATAAAATCAAAATTTAAAAACTTCTTTTTGTCTTCCCTGTGATAGTATAGTGAAAAAAGCACGTCCAGGATCCTGTCGAATTTTACATAGATTGAATTTTCCTGTGCGTAATTAATGTACTTAACAGCCTTATCCCCATCGAGGTAGTTATTGCCGAATTTAATTTCTCCGTCATTTTTTACCTGGTCAAGAATAAAAACATTAATTCCTTCGATGAGATCAACAATCCTTTTCACATCAAGGGAATATAATTCAATGTAAAAGGGCACATTTAATTTCAGGTCCTTTTTCAAAGTCCTCTTTAGCTTATCAAAATCGACAAAATCTAATTCATCAATGCGGCAAACCCTGTCGCTGCCTTCCTTAAGATAGACCCTGAATGATGGAGGAATAAATGTTATGCCAATGTTGCTGTTATCGGGGTTAATGCTGACAATGAGATAGAGCTTATGTTTATTATTATCGTACCTGTTGCTTCCTGCAACTATTATGTTAATAAGTTTTTTATCTAAAACAAGCTTCTCAATGGCATTTCTCGTGCTTAACTTATAATTATTATAAATAAAAATCACAATCAAGGCAGCCACTAAAACTACGGATATAATAATAATCTTCTTTTTAAATTTCAATTTTTATATAACCCTTTTTCACGTATATAATCAATAACAACAGGGGGAACCTGGTATCTTATGCTCTTACCGCTTTTAATTCTTTCTCTTATTGAAGTTGAACTTATCTCAATAACAGGATTTTCCGCTATTATGGCATTGCTTTTAGCTATAATTAGTTCATCGGGGATAATTTTTTCTACGCTGCGTCTCATCACTATAATTTGCACCAATTGCATAATCTCTTCGGAATCTTTCCATTTATCAATCTCGTTAAAGTAATGGTCACCAATAATCAGAAAAAGAGAGCTATGGGGATATGTCTTTTTCAGCTCTTTAAGTGTAATAATTGTATAGGATGGAGAATCCCTGTCAATTTCAATTGATGATATCCGGAAACCTTCATTGCCCTGGATGGAAAGTTTAACCATATTAAACCTGTCTTCTGCAGAGACATTGCCGGCAAGTTCCTTATGAACAGGTGATTTTGAGGGAATAAATATAATTTTATCCAGGGAAAACGCTGACCTTATTACTTCGGCATTTATAAGGTGGCCAAAATGAATTGGGTTAAATGTTCCCCCCAGTAAACCTATCTTCAAGTTATTTTTTCTCCTTCGAACTATAATCGATTTCATCAATTAATAGAATATGTTTATTTGTCAAATATTATAAATTCAATTGCGGGAGTATTTTTATATCACACCCTGCCACCCATGGCGGCCCCCCATACCTATTCAGCCCCCCTCTGCCCGGTGGGCATCTCCCCCCTTGAGGGGGGAGAAATGCAATAATCGTATACAGATAAATAATTAAAAAAATTAAAAGCCCCCCTCCGGCGCCCTGAGCATAGCGAAGAAGTACTCCCGGGGCAGGGATTTGTGGGGGCAAAGACGGGAGAACGGGGGATGAGGTAACAATTTTTCCTTGACTTCTGGTAATAAAAAAACAATAAAAAACAAAAAAATAATATTTGCATCAATTCAAATTTAAAAATTCAAGGAGATTTATTATGGCAAAAAAATTTGCGGGCATGGAAGTCCCCGATGGCCTGAGTACAATTAATTTTACATTTATGTTTGTATGCACTCTTTTCGCTGGCATGCTCATGGTAATACCTACGATTCTACAGCCTCCATTCATGAAGGATATAATAATGGTTGATCAGCAATATGCAGGGTCAGTTAATTCCTTTTTACAGAATTTAAGCCAGATTTCAACACTTGTACTTGTGGCATATGTATGCTCTCTCTCTGACAGAAAAGGAAGAAAAATACTGGCATTTATCGGATTTATTATCTGTGCTGTCTTTTACTATTTATTCGGACAGTCCGGCAATATTGCAGCTGCGTTAAATATATCTCCGGGTTTTTCATCAAAATTTTGTGCATTTCTTAGCATTGTACCGGGCAAATCTGCTGAATTTACACAATTTGCACCGGCCCTTTTTGTTGCATATGTAAACCGCCTTATACTGGGTATCGGGCTTGTGTTTATCTATCCTCAGTTCATAACGATGGTTGCTGATTATACCTATGAAAAGGACAGGGGAAAAGGCATGGGCTTTAACGGTTTCATGATGGGGCTGGGAAGCCTGCTGGTA
>JBHPHB010000049.1:0-16969 GCA_042569985.1 Spirochaetota bacterium
TCAATTACCGGACTGGCAGCAGGGATGGCCCATGAAATAAACAATCCCCTTGCGGGGATAATACAAAATACCATAGTTTTGGAAAACCGTATAACAGGAAATCTTGATGCAAACATAAAAGCCGCGAAAAAGATTGGAATCTCCATAGATTCAATTCACAAATATGCGGATCTGCGGGAAATAAAAACTATAATAAGTGATATAAAAGAATCAGGGTCTAGAGCTACAGGAATTGTTAAAAATATGCTTAACTTTGCCCAAGATAATTCTTTAAATATGAAAAACTGTTCCATGGTCAAGCTTTTAGATGATACAATAGAACTTGTTAAAAGCGATTTTGACATGGTGGGAGAATATGATTTTAATAAAATTAATATAATCAGGAAGTATGATAAGGATACACCCGTTGTTAACTGTGAGCCCGAAAAAATTCAACAGGCTATAACAAATATAATCGAGAACAGCACAGAGGCAATGCTCAAACAACCAACTGAAAATTTAAATCCCCAATTAAAACTGAAGATTCATTCAGATGAAGAATTAGTTTATATTGAGATTGAAGACAATGGCCCGGGCATTGATGAAAATATCATAAAAAGAATCTTTGACCCCTTCTTCACAACAAAGGACGTGGGAAAAGGTATCGGCCTTGGGCTTTCAATATCGCATTTTATAATAACAGACACCCATAAGGGTATAATGAAAGTTGAAACAAAAAAAGGCAATTGGACAAAATTTACAATTGGACTCCCTTTTTAGATTGTAATATTTTTGGGTCCACCCTGACGATGGCAGTTTCTGCAGATGTTAATATTTCACTTTTTAAATCACGGATCTCCCCGATGGCCTTTATTACTTTACCGTCATCACCTGCAATGCTACCTGTTATAATTAGCTCCTGGTCTATGTCAATGGGCCTGTGAAAATTCAATTTTATATCTTTTGTAACGAATGCATCAACTCCAAGAATTCCATAAGCAGTCCAGGCCATAGTTTCATCAAGGAGCAACGCCTGAAATCCGCCATGAAGAATATCACCCCACCCTGTCCAATCCCCGGGCGGGTAGAATATTGTACTCACGGAATTTTCAGATTCTTTTTTAAACCTCAACTTTATTCCCGAAGGATTTTCCGGCCCGCAGGCAAAACAACGTGGAGCATCATATTGAACAGGAAACATTTCACCAATTTCAATTTTACTTCCACCCATGGCACTCCCCTTTTATTGAATATAATAATTTCAAATTAACAAATAATATATCAATTAGCTAAAACTTAAAACACAGTACAATTATGATTAACCCTGAATTACATGCAAATCACAATAAAAAAAAATAAAAAATCCTGTCAAGTTAATCATGAGCTTCAATAATGTGATAGAAACATATTAATTCATATAGAAAGAATATTTTCCCCAGCAGCTTAAAAGAAAGCTCCAATTTTTTTCTTGACATTGGATTCATAAACCATTAGATTTTAAAAGACGTTCAGTAAATTATCAAACATAAAATCATATGTCAAAATACAGATTTAACGAATTAACAATAACCATTGAAGATAATCTCTCAGAAATTATCATGAAATGGAACGGGGTAAGCAGGGATAAAAACCCTGCGACTAAACTTGTTCCTTTCTTTAACGATTTTCTTACGACCATTGAAAACAAAAAAGTTAAAATTGATCTTACTGATGTTATGAGAGTTAATTCATCCACCATTCTTCCCATAATTTATTTAATTCAGAGCCTGGAAGAAATGCAATGCGAAACACAATTTTGTATTGATAAAAATTCACAATGGCAGGATGCCGCATTTAAGGCAATTGAAGTACTGGTTTTGAAATATAAATACTTCACTCTCAACAGAAAATAAAAAGTATTCAGCTGCACCTGTTTATATCTAAATTTAACGAAACATTAAATCCATTGCCTAGTCAATTTTATTAATATTGAAAAACCTCCCAATGTCCAGGTACTTCCAGATAGAAGATCGGGCTGAACTTTCTTCAAGTGAAACTCCCGTTGCCATTATAGTTGCGGGAAGCACAATCAGGGCCCCTATTGTTGTGGCTACCATAGTCAGGGCCACAAGTCCTCCAAAAAATTTAATTGGCATAAAATTTGACAGCATGAGTACAGAAAATCCAAAGATCAGTGCAAGTGAAGTATATGAAATTGCCTTACCCGAAATTGATAATGTTTTCGCAATAGTTTCGGCAATGGTTAAATCCTTTGCTTTAAAATAACGGTAAGTATTTAAAAAATGAATTGTATCATCAATGCCTATCCCGATAGTAACTGCCGAAATAATAGCTTTCCCCGGATCAAGGTCTATACCAAACCAACCCATGATACCGAAATTTATTATCACCGCAACAGCCATGGGAATAAGGGCTACGAACCCGGCCCAACCTTTCTTAAATAAGAGCATGACTATTAACCCTATGACAAGGAAACAAAGTAAAAGGCTCTGAAGCTGCCCTTCGATAACATATCTGGCAAGCTGGATCATAATCACCGGTTCTCCGCTGATTTTATATTTATACTTTTTGGGCAGATTTTCATCAAGATATTTGGCCATCCTATTTTTAACATGTTCATTAATACTTGTGCTTAAAACAACACCATGCTTCCTGGTTTCATGCAGCTTAGCAAAAACAAGTGCAGTTCTAAAGTCATTATCAATATAAGATTCAAAATCATCAATTCTGCCGTCAAAGTCATCATCATCCCCCGAATAGATTTCAAGGTACTCAACAATATCCTGCCGTTTGTGAGGAATTTTATAGTATTCAATTTTGTCATTATTCATTGCCATATTCATACTTTTGATAATATCAGGAAATGCGTCTGTCCTGCCAATTCGCAAATCCCTGTTTTTTTCGGATATTAGCCATGCCCTGAACTTATCAATAGTCTTTAAAAACCCGGGAGACTTAGTACCATCAGTTTCTCCGGAGTTTATGAGGATACTGAATCCACTAAATCCGCCGTACTTTTCTCCGATTAACTTACTGCTTTTTCTTATGTAATCATCTTTATCAAAATACCCGAGGACAGATGTATTAACATCCATCTTAAAAATTCCCGCCACTGATACAGCAAGGATAATACCCATCACAATCAAAACAAGCTTGTAGTGTACCGTTGATACCTTTATAAAAATACGAATAACCGGATCAATCCATGAAGCACCATGGCTGCTTTCCCCTGTTTTACGCCTATCTTTATGGGGCAGGAGCATAAAGCATGCCGGTACAAAGGATATGGTAATAAACGCCGTAAAGATAACCCCAATAGCCGTCAAAAGCCCCCACTGGCTAACAGCTTGTACATGGCTTGTTAGCACGGAGATAAAACCTATAGAGGTTGTTATTCCCGCCAGCACAACAGTTATTGAAATATGTGAGATTGTTTTCTTTAAGCCCTTCTGCTTGCCAGTAACAGTAATATCATCATAATCAATATAATATTGATTAAGAATGTGGATGGCGTATGAACTCCCAATTGCCATCATCAGAGAAGGAATAGTTACACTCATCATTGTAAACTTAAAACCCAGATGCCCCATGAGGCCGATAATCCAGACATCACCCATGACAAGTGAAATAAAGGGCAGAAGCATTCCCCTGAATGACCTGAAATTCAGAAAGAAAACAACGAGCACCACCAGAAGTACAAATGGCAAAAACTTATTTAAATCATCCTTCATGTATTTAACCATGAAGGTATTTATAATGGGTATGCCCTGGAGAGTCGTATTTAAGAACACGTAACTTTTAGCAATATCCCATATCTTGTCTGATATCTGTCCGTCCTTTTCAATATTAATAAGCTTAATTAAAACGGCAAAGTCCGTAATCTTTCCTGTTTTTGGGTCCCTCTTATAGAGGGCCTTTTCAAAGGCAGGATTCTTCTCAAGCCGGCCCTTTAATTCCTGAAAACCGCTCTCACTCCCGGGAAGAAGCCTCTTATCTCCTTTACCCTTATTTACAATATCAACGGCCCTGAGGGTATTATTGGCCCCGCTTATATCCTTTGCCGTTAGAATGCATATTACCTTGTCAACTATAGATCCTTTTTTTAAATTATAATTACCCTCAATTAGATGTAATAGTTTATTTAATTTTCCTTTATCGAGCTTTTCAATTTTCCCAAAAAGCTTTGCCCTTGAACGTGCCAATTCTCTTTGAAATGCTTCATCACCCTTAAACAACTCAATTAATGAACTGTATGATATATCATGTCTCTTAATTATTTCTCTTAATTTTTCAAGACGACCCTTTTCTTTATCCTCATTGAAGTTCTTATATTCCTCAATATCAGTAATCAAATTATCAAATTGCTTAAAAAAATCATAAGACCAAATATTTTTTCCGGTAACATCGATAATAATAAACTTTCCGTTATTGCCGTATGTTTTTTTCACCTCTTCATAATACTTGTATTCATTGTCGCCCTTTGGCATCATAACACCGGTGGAATTATCATATTCCAACTTAAGCATCCCCATACCCATGAATAAAGTAATCAGTACGAGCAATACAATTACTATAACAGGCCGTTTTAAAACAAATTCGATATATTTATCCATAACCTTCTCTTGCAAAACAGTATATTATCTAAAAATGAATAGAATTAGTTTTGACAGAGTCTTTTTTAGATAAAAGTATTTTAATGGATGATTCTTCAACCTGTTCTTATATTGTCATAGTAAATAATAGCAAGAATTTTTCCTCTTTTGCCTTGACTTTTTAAAGGGAGCCTCTATTTATTAGCCGGGTAGTTCCCTTGAGGGTACAAATTTAGGTATGAGCACATAGTAATTTCAAATTTTTCATTATTTTAATATGATGGAATTTGAAATTAACATATATTTGTGCACACAAGGAAACTTCAGAGTTAATTTGATAAAGTTTCCTTATAATCGGTTTATATTATTTAAAATATAGTAAAACCGATTTAATTATGTACCCAAAATTATAAATTGCTTGTTGAAATTCGGAAAATAATAAAATAAAAAAACAGATTTTAATGATAATACTAAATTTTTTAAAAAACCAACTCCCTCAACACAGAACAATCTATATAATAATTCTCTTCTGTTCATTTTTTTTTATAAATGAATTTTTATATAGTGAGGAAAGAGTTAAAAATGAGAATGTAAACACTATTAAGGAAAAAACCAAAGAAGATAATAATTCCACAGAAAAAGTAGGCATTGTTAAAATAATAAAAAGTAACCTTTCCAACGAAAAACCGGTAAAGGGGAATATAGTATTCTTTAAAATAACACAAAACAGCATTCAGTTTAATGCACTACTTGATCAATCTGAAATAATCATTACGGAATCACTTCACAGCCTGGGCCGATTTTTACCTGTTGAAGTAAACCGTAAAGAAAGTGCAATCCTAAAATCATTTGGAAAAAAATTAAAAAATCCTTATAAAAAAGCTGCTGAAATTTTGAATGTCCAGGTCTTTATAGTTTTAAGGGCATATAAGAGGGGTAAATATATTTTCTCTGAAATGGACATATTCCCACTTTCAAAAACAATAATTAAAAATCATAAAAAAATAATTGTTAAGAGCAGGTTCCTCACCAATATTCCATTAAAGCTGTCAAGAGAGTTAATTCATTTACATGACAAAATTAAACTCAGCGCAAAGGTAATCAAAAGATACAAAAATAATATGGCCATAATCAATGCCGGACAATGGCACGGACTTAAGAGCGGAAAGCATGAGACCATTAACGGGGAAATTATTGAGGTAGTAAAAACTGGCAGGTATCGGTCCATCATAAAGTTGGGAAAAATCAGCCCTAAAGACGGTAATATAATCTTAAAGATCTATCCAAAAACAGATAATATCAAAAAGAAAATTGAAAAGAGAATTGATAATAATGTCATTTATAAATATGGATTAAAAAATACCCTCCTCAAAGGGAGCAACCCGGAAAAAAAGTTTGTACAGGCCACTTGTATTTATAACATAGGGTCAAATATTTGCGTCCCCGCATATGGAGCTTTTTTAACTACGGGCTGGCTTGGATTTCAGAGTAAATCATCAAGTATCCCAGGTATGGCCGCTTCATCAACTCTTATATTTCTTCATCTAATGATGCCAGAATTTTTATCGGGCTTTAAAACAAACTTTCTTCCTTTTATTAAAGCGAAGGATAAAAAATACACCCGGGAAAAACAACTGGAGTATTTTCTCTGGGCATCACTGCCCGTAACTTTTTCCGTTGCATTCTTTGATCAGCTGGCATATCAAATGCACAAGACCGAACATGTACCTCCATTTTACGGGCACAAGGACGTAACAGCCCTTGCGCTGTCGGCACTTATTCCCGGAGGAGGGCTGTTCTACAAGGGGTACAGGATTCTTGGCTGGGCATATTATTTAAGCGAAATGACCCTTGCGTCATACTGCATATACAGCATAGAGGACAATGACAATAAGTGGATGTATATACTTTCCGCACTGGGGGGATTAAAGCTAATCGAGCTGATAAACGCCTATTTTATTAACCCATCCTATGATTTTGAAAAAATCGAAAAAGAAAGGGGTACTATAAGAAGCTATATATCAATATCAGTAAGGCCGCAGGTTGACGGGCTTGTATCTCTTGGTTTATCCATGAACTATAAATTTTAAACCTGCAATTAAAAACCAGAGCAAAACATTTTTCCCGGCTTAAGCGATATCAGCTGCTCCAGCCATATATATCTTTTGCAATATCAATGTCCATGGCAATCTCAGAATTATCAAACCTGATGATAAAGGTAGGCCTTTTTTGATGTATCTCAATAATCGTGCCCGGTTTAATTCCAAAATTGAGAAGCCTGTGGAGCCGATCATGGGAACCCGGTTTTAAATAGGCAATCTTTATCTTTTCCCCAATCTCCATTTCAGTAATACTGCTTACCATTTTATCAATATCACTTTTCCCTGTTTTACAGCAGGCCCCCCTGGGGATCTCCTGGTTATGGGGGCATTCCCTGGGATGCCCCAGGAGAATACAGATGCTCTCCTCCACTTCCGGTATAACGGCATGTTCAAACTCACAGACAATACGATCTGCCTCATCACCCTTTATATTGAGCACATACATAAGCAGTACTTCGGCCAGCCTTTTACGTCTTATTATGCCCCTGCCATTTTCTCTTCCCTTACCTGTGAGGAAGATATTTGACCCTTCCCGGCCAATTATCTCATCCTTTTCCATTGCCTCCAGTATTTCATCTTCAATCTTCACATCACATATTTCCCGTATGTCATCAATTCCATTCTTTCCCCTCTCATCGCCAACCCAGATAGCTTCAACAACCTCTTCAAATATTCTATTCATTTTATTATCCTCCGGGACCTATATAATACCTGTTTTCTTCATAAAGATTAGTAAGCGGTTAACACCGGCACCAAGCAATACGGCATAAACTACAACAAAAATACAAATGGATGTGGCCACTTTTGCCCCTCTCTCCTTAAACATGACTATAATCGCATTTATACATGGTATGAGAAATGAAATGAGCAGCAGGTTAACAATTATCTGGATATTACTAAAAAGGCCCTTCTTTACAAATTCCGTTAACAATGCAACACCTGCCTCTCTTCTGATAAATGACATAAGAAGAACATTAACCGATTCCTTTGGCAAACCAATAAAACCGGAAATAACAGGCTCAGCGGCACTTTCTATTGCATCAAGACCACCAACTTCATCCAGGATAAAAACAGCAAATGTTGCAATCAAAAACACCGGGATTGCCTCTTTCAGAAAAAGAAAGGTCCTTCTGAATGAATTTATCAAAATGCCCTTTAGTTTTGGTATTCTTAAAGGAGGTACCTGCATAATGAAATCGGGCTCCCTTCCCCGAAAAATCTTGTTTACCAGGTATCCCGTGAGGAAGAGTTTCAGGACTATAATCCCAAAGAGAAAAAAGTATGTCCACAGGGGCATAACAGCCAGAAGAACGAGCATTACACTTAATAACGGCGCGCAGGGGATTCCCTGCACAAGCAAAAATGTGGCAATATTCTTTTCCTTATCCGTATCCAATGCCCTTGTCGTGAGGATGGCCATGGTGGTGCAGGAAAAACCCATGATCAAGGGCAATATGCCTTTTCCGCTTATACCGATAATTTTAGACATCCTGTTTAAAAGTATTGCCAGCCTGGGTAAATAACCGCTATTTTCAATAATTCCAAAGAAAAAGTAGAATGTCAGTAAAACAGGCATTACAATTCCAATAGCCAGGGATAACCCCACACTCAATAGGCCAAACTCACCCACTATTAACCTTGAAAATATTTTATATGGAACGAGGACACATATTTTTTTAAAGAAGGGAATAATAATTTTAAGAAAAAGTTCCCCCTCAATAAGCCCCACAAGAAATTCTGCACCAAATTTTCCCACAAAAAGAAACATGAAAAAAATAATAACAATGGCTATGGGAATTCCCGTTGAGAGGTTTCTGCTCCACATGCCAAATTTATCAGCAAAGGGCAGTTTTTTACCGGGGATTTCCTTTACAGTTTCATTATAAACTCTATCAGCCTCATCCATATAAAGGTCTAACAAAAGTATATCCATCCTCTTGTTAGTATAATTTCTGGAATTTTTAACTGCCTGTAATACCAGTTCCTGAAGTTGTGAAAATATGGTATTGCCGCATTTTATTTTCACATACTCCCATCCCGGTTTATCATCTAAAACCAGGGAAAGGAGTATGCCCCTGCTCACCGATTGGCCCTTTAGTATTTGAGCTGCCTGGTGAAAGTAATTATTAATGAATTCAGGATACTTTATGGGTGCCTTAACTTTCTTTGCCTTACTTAATTTCTTTTTAAGCGAAGATATGCCGTCTCCTTCAATTGCAACGGAGGTGTTAATTTCTATTCCCAGAATCTGAGAAAGCTTATCCACGTTTATGTCAATATTGTGGATAAGGGCCTCATCCATCATATTAATATTAAAAATTGAAGGCAGGTCGTATTCAAGATAATGAAAAAACAGGGCCAGGGATCTTTTCATGCTTTTTGCATCGGCAACAAAAACAATATTCCCGGCAATTGAATCAAAAATCATTTTTTTGGATATTATTTCATCTTCATTTTCACCATAAATTGTATCAGCACCGGGTGTATCTATGAGCCATACATTTTTATCATCAACCGGTATCATGCTGCTGCTGATCGATACCGTTGTCCCTGAATAATTACCCTCCCTGACATTTTTACTGCTGAGCTTATTAAAAATAGTTGATTTGCCTGTATTAATGTTCCCCAGGAGCATGAAATTTTCATTACTGTTTTCTGATAAATCCCGTTTCTGTAAATCCATTATCTATACTATTCCCGGGAGCCTTTCTTTTTCCGGCATTTGGAACAGTATCCGCCAATAACATGTACATGCCAGATCATCTCAAAATTCAGTTTATCGCAAAGCTCCTGCTGGGCCTTATCAATTTTCGTTTCGTAAAACTCAATCACCTTGCCGCAACCAATACATTTCATATGGTCGTGATGTGAATGGCCGATTATATGCTCATAATATACACTACCCCCTTCACTGTAAGACTCCCTGATTAGCCCGGCTTTTATGAGGTGCGGAATTGAGCGATATATTGAAGCTTTGGATAGTTTTGTTTTTGGATACTTGCCCCGGATGCGGAAAAAAAGACTGTCAACATCAAAATGCTCATCGTCATGATATATCTCACTGATAATTATATCCCTTTCGGGAGTATAACGCATTCCGTTCTTTTTACAGTAATCTTTAAAAATAATACTTGGATTATCCATACACTCTCGCTATCGCTAATGTATCGCAATAACAACAATTAATGTTTAGCAAGAAATTTGTCAAGGATAAAAATATACAACACTCCGAGATATTTGACAGCCCCATATAATAATGGAGAAATTACTATATGCCGCAGTCCTTACCGTCCTTGTACGAGCATGATGTACATCTTTCGGGGTCACAGGAAATTTCTTCTTCAGAAGAAATGAAAAACCTGTACAGCTTCCACAGGACAAATGCTGCCGCCAGTATAATAATTACTGTGACTATTAAGTTCTGATACATCATTCATTCCTCCTTTTATCAAACGATTAAACTGCCAACCTGATATATGGCAAAGGAAACAATCCACGCAATGGCTGTAGTATATACTGCCGAAAAGAGTGCCCATCTCCAACTGCCGGTTTCACGTTTTATCGTTACAAGAACAGCAACACAGGGAAAGTATAAGAGAATAAATATCATAAATACAAAAGAAGTTAATGCCGTAAAGACAGGTTCACCAGCTTTGGGACCTCTTTTATATTTATGCTCTTTCAGTTTTTTTATGAGAGACACATTTTCTCCATTGGGATTTTTTTCTGCCTGGTAGAGAATTCCCATTGTGCTCACAACAATCTCCTTTGCAGCAAGACCCGTGATTAAACTTACACCCATTTTCCAATCAAACCCAAGGGGCCTTAAAACCGGTTCAGCAAAATGGCCGATTCTTCCTATGAATGATTTCTCCAGTTTCTCTCCTTCCATGGCAGTTTCAACCTCCCCAATCTTCCTGCTCATTTCTTTCTTCAAAAGGATTGTTTTTGTTTTTTCATTTTTTCCTGTTTTTATCATCTCAGTATAATTACTTTTTATTGCTGAAATTTTTCCCTCATAATCCGTTGAATAATTAACATTTAACGGGAACTTGCCTAGTGCCCATATGATAACAGATGCCACAAGTACCACACCGGCTATCTTTTTCAAATACTGAAATCCCTTTTCCCACATGTGAATTAAAGTTGACTTGAAGTACGGGACCCTGTAGGGGGGAAGTTCCATAACAAAGGGAACCTCTTCAAGCTTAAAGAAAATTTTCTTTAATGTAATGGATGATATAACTGCAAAAGAAATGCCGATTAGATATATGAGAAAAAGCATGGAACCCGAATGTTCGGGATAGAATGCAGTTATGAACATGATATATACGGGAAGCCTTGCACTGCACGTTATAAAAGGCAATATAAGCATGGTAAGGATCCTGTCATTTTTATTATCCAGTATCCTGGTTGACATTATCGCAGGGACATTGCAGCCGAAACCCATTATGAGGGGGATAAAGGATTTGCCATGGAGACCTATTTTATGCATGAGTTTATCCATAATAAAAGATGTCCTTGCCATATAACCGGTATCTTCAAGAAGAGAAATCATAAAAAAGAGTATTAGTATATTGGGCAGAAAAACAACCACCCCGCCCACACCGGCAATCGCACCGTCAACGATGAGGTCCTTTAATAACCCTTCATGCATGTTGAGAGAAACAAATTTCGAAAGGCCTTCGAAAAGGGATTCTATCCACCCCATGGGATATTCACCAAGTTTAAATGTTAATTGAAAGGTTAGCCACATAAAAAAGAGAAATATGGGGAAACCAAAAATATTATGCGTCAAAATGTTATCTATTTTTTCACTTCTCGTTCTTTCTGGCCTCTTTGCATAACCATAGGTTTCCCTGAGGCCGCCAGCTATATAACCGTATTTTGTATCAGTTATATATGTTTCGATATCCATATTGATGTGCTTCTCCAGCTTCTCTCTTTCAATATTTACGGAATCAATAATATCATCATGGTTAATACAGGAATTTATAATCCTCTTCTCCACATCCTTATCATTTTCAAGAAGCCTTAATGCCAAAAACCTTGTTGAGATTTTATCAGTGAACTCTTTATTCTTCTGGCTATATATTTTTTTTTGAATTTTAGTAATAGATTTCTCAACATCATCCCCATAATTTATATGGATATGGCGCATTAGATTTTCTTTGCCTTCGTAATCTTCAATAATCTTATTAAATAATTTCTTGATACCCTTGCCCTTTGAACTGACCGTTGGAACAAACGGAATACCAAGCATTTCACCAAGCAGTTCATGATTAAATTCATCTCCCTTTCTTGTAAGATCATCATACATATTGAGGGCAACAATTACTTTGACATCCATATCAATTAGCTGGGTTGTTAAATAAAGATTCCGTTCAAGGTTTGAGCTGTCCACAATGTTAATTACTATGTCAGGGGATTCATCAATTATATAATTTCTAACATAGAGTTCCTCAGGCGAATAGGGAGAGATAGAATATGTACCGGGAAGGTCAACTATGTTAAAGGTATAACCGCCATGCTTAAACTTTGCCCTTTTCGCATCAACCGTAACACCTGAATAATTACCAACTCGCTCCTTTGAGCCGGATGCATAATTAAAGAACGTGGTTTTACCGCTATTGGGATTTCCCACAAGGGCAACATTAATCACATTCCCCTCAATGATATCAAATTTTCTCGATTTTTTATTAAGAACTAACTTCTTAAAATTCTTCTTTGCTTCCTTATTGATTTGTCTGCTTGATATCATCTCAATGAGACTGGCTTCGTTCCTGCGCAAAGAAACATTATAATCCATTATTTTATATTCAATGGGGTCTTTCAAGGGAGCATTCTTAATTACTTCTATCTCCTTACCCTCGACAAAACCCATTTCCAATATTCTCTTTCTGAATGCACCACGTCCGCGCACTTTTCTTATAATTCCCTTCTGTCCATCCTTCATTTCAGCTAAAACCATAAATCAACTCCCGGTCTAATTAATATAAAATGCAATAGATACAAAAAATTCAGTTACTAAATTTTCTTTGTGTTTTGAAACATCTCTTCCAGAATCAATGATGTCTTCGAAAATTTATTTCCCTTATTAACTGAAAATATCCTGATCTTATTCCCATTTATTATGTTATCAACGCCGTAAATGTTATTAACAAAACCTTTCCTCACGGAGGCATCGTATTCCATGCATGGTAGAGTTTTTGGAAATTTGAAATTGCTTATTTTCATATCCCCTCTCTTATTGCTATTGATTATCATTAACATCAATGTAATTAATATATCGCCATATGTCAAGTTTTTTGTATCATTTTACACTATAAATTTACCCCGAGCTTTAAATCACATTGCTCAGAGTAAATCACGTTGCTCAGAGTAAATCACGTTGCTCAGAGTAAATTATTTGCTTGCATGAAAAAAACTATTACCTAAACTACAAATATGTTATACTTAATTGGAATAGATCATCTCATCCAGTATGAGAATGATATAGTTCCCGGGGATACTTTCCTGGAATTTAAGGCCTTTCTTGAGGAAACAGCAGTTAACCATAATATTTCACTCATGGCAGAAGAATTCAGCGAGGAGTCTCTTTTTGATGTTTACAATTCACCCGAAGGAACAGTAAAATCTGTTGCCCTCAAACTGGGTATTGAGCATATGTACTGTGATCCCGAAGAGGGCGATAGAAAAAAACTGGGCATTCCCTATTTTGCTGAAATTGAGAGAAAAGTTAAAAATAAATATAACATAAGGGACAAGTTTATTATTGACAACAGCCTGAGAAAAAAAGTATATAGTGAAACTGTAAAATTATCAAAGACATACTGGCCAATAAGAGAAATTTTCTGGTATGAAAAGATTCTGCACATGCTCAATGAAAACATACTTTTTATTTGCGGCCATGAACATATAAACAGTTTCGGGTCCCTGCTCTCAGAAAAAGGATATACCACGAAAATAATCGACCCGTTCTGGAAAAAATCACTTTTTTCTGATTATGGAAAACTTCGTTTAAAATAACGTATTAAGGACAAAAGATAATGATAAAAAAAATACTGGCCCTGGCAATTGCGCTGCCAATAATAATTACAGCCTGCAAAAAAGCTCCTCCAGGCAAAAAGATAATTAATATTGGCATGACATACGGCACTCTTCAAACTGCAACTTACAAGGGAGGAAAGGATTTTAATATAAATTATAAAAATGCAATTATTAAAAACGGCGGCAACGTAGTAAGAATTTTTGTGACCGACAGCAATGATGTGACCAAAGAAAAGTTAAAAAAACTTCACGCTGTTCTTGTGCCGGGAGGCATGGACGTTAGCCCCTCATTCTACAAAGAAAGGAAAAGTAAAAAACTTGGCAAGACAGATTATAAACTGGACAGGCTGGAGTTTAAAGTACTGAACTATGCAGATAAAAAAAACCTGCCCGTCCTTGGTATCTGCAGGGGACATCAGATAATAAATGTATATTACGGGGGCTCTCTTTACCAGGATATTCCCACACAGTATAGAGCATCAAAAAGAGTTATACACCGCTTAACAAAAACAGGTTACAACTCAAAACCGGCCTATCATAAAATCAATATTAAAGAAGGGTCTCTGCTGAACCGGATTCTGAAATTAAATACACTAAGGGTAAATTCACTGCATCACCAGGCGGTAAAGAGAATTGCAAAAAGATTTACCGTCTCAGCAAAATCCCGCGATGGAATAATTGAAGCAATGGAAGTACCGTCCAAAAGATTTATTCTCACAGTGCAGTTTCACCCTGAGAAAATGCTTGAAGAAATTCCGGTTTTAAACCGTATCTTCGGGGAATTTATTAAAAGGGCCGGCGAAAACCTGAAATCACCAAATAACAGGAAAAACAAATAAAAATTGAGCATGACAAAAACTATTACTGCTTGACAAAATAAAATTATTGTATTATTATTAATTAAATCAATATTATGGGATATGTAATGAAAACTCCAGGTAAAACCTCAATAATTATAGTTTTTTTATTCTTTATTTTATGCAACCAGGCCATGGCCAGATTATTTGTTGATGCAAACCTATTATATAACCACACATGGGTTGAGACAAAAAGCGGTGGAGATAGTTTTGAAAATAACAGCTATGGTGGACTGCTCGACTTAGGTGTCCATATAATGGATGGCTTTAGTGTAACCTTTGGCGGCTTTTGGATGTATGGAACACTAGATAAAGTCCCCATGGGCACACCACCACCGAATTCAAAACTGGATGCCAATATGCAGTACGGGGGGGATCATCTTTGGAATTAAATATACACCCCCTATTCCAATTTTATCAAATTACAGAATCTTTCTCGCTGCAAATTTAAATGCAGGTTATGCCTGGGCCGAGTTAAACTTCAAGCTACGTGACAAAACCACAAACGCCATACAATTTGATGATAAAATGGATGACGAAGGAATACTTATTATGGCAAGTGTAGATGTGCGGTTTCAACTTTCACAGCTTATTGCCCCCTATCTGAAAATCGGATGGAGTACGATGATCTACAAGGGCGAATTTAGCGAAAACAGTACCAACAATGAGCTTATTGCGGCAATTGGCGTGAGGTTTTCAATCTTCAATACCTGGAAATTAAGCGATCAGTATTGATATTAAAAATAGCAACTCCACGTGCCAAAACGGCCAATAAATATCACCAACATTCTATTGTAAAATTCCAATCAGTCGATAATAAAGGTAACACTAAAAATGATGGTTACTTTTATGAACCCCAAAGACATTAAATATGAAATTGTCGATACAAAGGAAGGCCTGCCAACTGTAGTTATTGATGCTGGTGGGAAAAAAATACCTTTGCACAGCAAGTTCTATCCGTCAAAAGAAGCCGATGGTTACGGGGATAAATTCCTGCCGGAAAAATATGACTGTCTTATTGTCCTTGGCGTCGGCCTTGGTTATCACCTTTTGGGCCTGTCAAATCAAATTAATTCTTATGGTAAAATCATACTCATTGATATTATCGATTCAATAGAAAAGGAAATTTCACAAAACAAAATGACATCATTTTTAAATGAATCAGGAAACATTAAGTTTATTACGGGCAAAACAATTGATGATATAGAAGATAAACTTAACGAACTGCTCCATATTGATAACACCAGGGGTATAAGCGTACTGGAGCATACAAATTCAATGAGAATTTTCACAGACTATTACCGTGAAATTAAAAAAACTAT
This sequence comes from Spirochaetota bacterium, assembly GCA_042569985.1. GTDB lineage: Bacteria > Spirochaetota > UBA4802 > UBA4802 > UBA5550 > JBHPHB01. Next base: position 15,903 of record JBHPHB010000049.1, read on the forward strand.
AGAAAAAATTATTAACAAAAAGGCCAGCAGTATAATTACAATCAAGGCCTTTGGCAAACTTTATCTAAAGAATTCAATTAATAACCTTAAGTTTTTCAATGATTTTTTACCTGTAAAAAGTTTATTCGATAAATTTAACGACTACACCGTACTTATTGTTATCCCCGGCCCATCTATCGAAAACTATATTGAAACATTAAAAAAGATTCAAAAAAAAATATTTATTATTGCAGTTGATTCTTCATTATCACTATTACAAAAAAATAATATATATCCCGACTTTGTCATATCAATTGACCCCCAGGCCTATATCTATGAACATTTTCAGTATGACACTACAGATGAAGAGAGTAAAATTGCTCCCCTCCTCCTGACATCAATATCGGCAAATCCTGCTATGATAAAAAAACACCTTCATAAAACGGCAGGTGCGCAATTTTTTTTATCTCTAAATACTCACCCTGTTTCTCAGATAATATCGGGACTCTTTCCCCAAATAATTGGAACTATAGATTCCTTAACAGGCTCAGTTGCCGGGGACGCCCTAAACACTGCATTCAAGCTGGGTTTCAATAGAATCGGTATTATGGGACTGGACTTTGCTTTTATCGATTATAAAATATATGCTCGTGGCACTGCGTACCAGCGCAGATATTCAGCCTTTTTTAGCAGCAGGATAAACCCAGTTGAAAGCCAAAACCTTAAATATATTATGAAATCAAGCAAAGGGTTCAAGCACAGGGGCAAATATACAAGGAGAGCCTTCATTAACTACAAGGAATCCCTTGAAAAACTCATAAAAAAAGAAGAGATATCAAACCTCTTTAATATTAATTCATCCGGTATTAATATAGATGGAATCCCGCAAATCAATTTTGATGAATTTATCCATACTCATGAATTAAACGATATAGAGAAAAAAAATATAATCGGGGATATAATAAAAAATACACCCAACCTTAAATCTAGAATTTCAATAGCTGAAATTAGAGCAACTTTAAGTAAAAAAGATATCCTCGGTGAATTGATCAAGGCATCTTTAGGAGAAGATGCAAACGATACTAAAC
>JBHPHB010000050.1:0-16946 GCA_042569985.1 Spirochaetota bacterium
TAAAAATATTTTATCTCTTGCAATTTGTGTCAATTACTATTGATATTGATAAAAATTAAAATGATATTTGAAATAAAAATATTGATTTATAAGTGACTTTTTACTCACATGGAATTAATACTCATGAGTTTTTAGCCACAGAGACACAGAGGGATGGAAGAGTTGGTCAAGTAATGATATTAATCAGGGAAATCATTACCTATCATATTATTTGATTTATTCAATTTATAATATATTAGAATGATTTATTGTGAAATCAATGATTCTTTAATTACTATGGTGATTATGAAAGGATTTTTCTTCTCCGTGCCTCTGTGTCTCCGTGGCAAATATAACAGGATCGAAATATGAGATTAAGAAAACTGAAAAGAAAGCTTAAATTAGAAAACAAGATACCATATTTAATATCAGATTTGCATAATATTAAATATCTCACTGGCTTTAATGGTACCTATGCCTACTTGGTTATTGATGAAAAAAAGTCATACTTCATTTCTGATTCCAGGTATGAAGAACATATACGTTCCATCCTTCCCGGGTCATTCAAATTCATTCTTCAGGAAGAGGAACTAAAGAAGACATTGAAATCCCTGTTAAATAAAATCGGCTGCAACCGGATCTTTGTTGAGGAGCACTCAATGCCCCTGTCAACTTTTAATGAGTTAAAAAGGGGCCTCAGGGGAATAAGATTAATTTCAGCAAGTAACGAGGTCAATACCCTGCGGATGATTAAAGATGACCTTGAGGTCACTAAATTAAAGAAAGCGGCGTCCATTACTGATAAATGCTTTAACCACATAATTAAATTCATAAAACCGGGGATGAAAGAATGGGATATAGCAGTTGAAATTGAATTTTTCTATAAGAAAAACGGGTGCAGGAGTGTGTCCTTTGATCCCATAGTTGCTTCGGGAAAAATGTCATCCATGCCGCATTATGAAACATCCATATCAAAAAAAATAAAAAAGGGAGATGTAATCCTTATTGATATGGGCTGCATATATGATGAATATAATTCAGACTTGACAAGAACCATATTTGTAAATAGCATTGACCCTGAAATTGAAAAGATTTATACAATTGTCAGAGAGGCACAGGAGAGGTCTATTTCGTTTGTAAAACCGGGAATTACAACGGGGAAACTTGACAGCATAGCAAGGAATTATATAAATGACATGGGTTATGGTGGAAGGTTTGGCCATTCACTGGGGCATAGCCTGGGATTGGAAGTACACGAAATACCTGCAGTTAAGAAAGACGGAGAGACGAATATAAAGAAAAATATGGTACTTACTGTTGAACCCGGAATTTACGTTCCCAATCTTGGCGGGGTGAGGATCGAAGATATGGTCCTTGTTACAAGCAGGGGTTACGATGTTTTAACAAAATCTTCAAAAGATATAATTGTAATATGAATTTTTACATAATTAATGATAAAATGGCACAGGCTTTTTAAAGAGGTTAAGTATGATTTCAACAAATGATTTTAAGAGAGGGACGGTAATAAAGCTGGACGGTGAATTATTTTCGGTTATCGAATTTCAGCATGTTAAGCCCGGTAAGGGTGGTGCTTTTGTGCGGACAAAACTGAGGAATGTCAGAAAAGGTGCAGTAATTGACAAGACCTTCAGGGCTGCTGAAAAGGTTGAGGATGTAAGGCTTGAAAGAAGGTCAATGCAGTATTTATACGATGAAGGTGATTCCATGGTATTTATGGATTCTGAAACATATGAACAGGAATCAATTGCAAAGGAAACAATTGGTGATGTTGTTAAATTTCTCAAGGAAGAAGATGTAGTGGAAATATCAATGTATGAAGGTGAACCTGTTACTATTGATCCGCCTCAGAATGTTGTGCTAAAGGTTACCTATGCCGAGCCGGGGGCAAAGGGTGATACTGCCACAAATGTATTAAAGCCTGTAAAAGTAGAAACAGATGCAGAGGTTAAGGTTCCTCTCTTTATAAATGAGGGGGATTATATAAAGATTAATACACAAACCGGTGAATATATTGAGAGGGTAAAGAAATAATATGGATTTTTTTAAATTTATAATGGATTGGATTAATGAAAATCCGGGTAAAGCTGTTGGCGCGATAATCGGATTTTTACTGGGGATATTTATCCTGACGCTGGGAATATTAAAGACCATTATTATAATCATTTTCATAATAATTGGCTTTGTTATCGGGAAATCAAGGGATGATAATGTTTCGATTATTGATGAGATTACAGGCATTTTTAAAAAAGATAAAGATGATGGCCTGGATGATGAAGACCTTTGATTTTTAAACCTGGATTTTCCATGTGAAATCTCAAAAGAATATCTTTCAGTTAGTAAAAGAAGCGTATAAATCGTTAAATAAAAAACGGTATGGTGATGCAGTCATTATACTGGAAAAGATAGTACCTTATTATGCCGATGAACCATACCCGCTGTTTCTTCTTTCTCTTGCCTACCTTTTTAATGATAACTTTTCTAAAAGCAAATCGGAAATGTTAAAGATCGGCATAATTGATCCGGATTATATGCCTTTTATACAACTCGAAGCATTTATTAAAATGAAATCATCGCGTGACTATGAATCGGTGCTGTCATATTATACCGAACTAACTAAAGAGTATCCGTCTGATGCCCACATATACAGGGCATTAAAATTGATTAAGGGTTCAGCAAACTTTGAGGTATTTCAGAAAAACGCTAAGGTTTATAATTTTGTTTATCTTCCAAGACCCCCGGGTCATTTGAAGAAAAAGAGAATAAGAATTGATTTTGACAGGGTGGAGAAGAAAAGAAAGAAAGTAAAAATTCATGATAACAGGGTAATAAAAAAGAAAAAAGAATTGCCCAAGCTTAATTTTAAGGCTTTATCGATTTTTATAACAATAATTGCTCTCATAGCAATTGCGGCTTACCTGGTATACTCCGGTTTTCTCAAAAAACTTGCACTAACCTTTTCAGAAAGTGAAAATAAAAACAAGATTGTAGATATGGTTACTATTGGGGGCCCCAATTACCAACTTTTAAATACTTTTAATAAAAAGAAAACACCGGAGTTTTATAATTCAACACAATTACTCTCAGGGGATTTTGAAAGGGCAAAAAAGTTAATAAAGCTTGAAAAGTATAATGAAGCGCTGGAGATACTCAATAAAATATTTAACAGCAATGTAAACTACTCTGTAAAGGAAAGGGTGAATTTCCTAATTAAGTTTATCATTGATGTTGATGATAGAAATTACAAAGAAATTGAGTTTAAAGACATTATGGGGAAGTCATATCTATACAGGGGCTATGGTATAAAACTGAAGGGGCGCATCACAAATTTAAAAAGAATAAATCAAAAAATTGTCTTCACTTTGCTTGTTGATTACATGGATGAAAATAAATTCACCGGCTCTGCCGATGTATATTCAAACCTCCAAATGAATGGAATAAGTAATGGTGATTCCGTTGAACTATGCAGTGTATTTATCAGTACAATTGGAAAGGAAAAGAGGATATATCTTAAGGCAAGGGATATTAAGAAGATAAAATAATTCAGGGATGATTAATCTTTATTCGATAAAGGAGACATCACCTGCAATAATCTTTTCGTCATTGCCATCACTATCCCTGATGATTAGAAATCCGTCCTTATCGACTTCAACAACTTCACCTTCAATGGAGCCCTTTTCTAAATCAACCTTGATTTTAGAACCCATAATTTGAGACAGCCTCTTCCATTCTTCAAGTATGTCGGCAAAGCCATTATTTAGAAATTTATTATAGTAACGTTCGAAAGATTCCAGGATAACCTTTACAATATCCCATTTTTCCATTTCTTTATTTGTTTCAATTAATATTGAGGTGGCAATGTCCCTTATTTCAGAAGGCATAGACTCTAAAGGTGTATTTACGTTAATTCCCATACCGACGATTATATAGTTTATTGAATCCTTTGTAGTGTTTATTTCCGTTAGTATGCCCGCTAGTTTTTTATTGTTAACCAGGATATCGTTGGGCCATTTAATTCTGACATCGATGCCCGCATAATATTTTAGAACTTCTGCAATTGCCACTGCGGTAATCAATGTAATCTTTTGCGCTTCTGAAGGTATTATAGGGGGTTTTAAAATGAGAGACATGTAGATACCGGTTTTTCCCGGCGAGAACCAATGCCTTCCCTTTCTTCCCTTACCTTTTGACTGGCTATCGGCAATAATAACTGTTCCCTCCTGGTGGCCTTCATTTGCCAGCTCTTTTGCCTTGATGTTGGTTGAATCTATACTTTCAGAATAGAATATGTACCCCTGGCCAAAGGTATCAGTTTTTAGTTTAGATTGGATTTCTTTGATGAAATCATTTGATGTCATGGTATACTTTAATTCTCCCTTTGCATTTTTTAACATGATCAACAGTATACATCAATAATAGATTAATTTGTCAATGGGAAGGTTATCATCTGTTTTATTGTCAGACATAGATATTTAATCAAGAGGATAGTTAATTCTTAAAGTGTATGAACTGTCCTTAATTTCATGTTCGTCGACACGGATAATGTAGGATGTTGATGAAGCGAGAGTTACTGTGTCATTTTCATCAGTAGTATTATAATCTGAATCTTTTTCATGAAAACAGTTCCGTATGTCTGCTTCCCCGGGAGTAGGGTAAAGGCATATGATCCAGCCTAAATCACTGGCCTGGTTGGTTAGCGATATAAAATAGTTTCCCGCTTCACCTGATGTGAAGGAATAGAAGTTAGTGCTCCAGGCAGAAATATTGTCATCAATATCAGTATTAAATAAAATTGGAGTGGGATTTACATTCCTGGTAAAAATTACCCCGGAACCATCCATACAGGAAGTAATTATTAATAATAAAAAAGCAAAAATAGTTAAAATAATTTTTTTCATAATATATCCCTTGATTCTCCAGAATGATTACCTCATGAGATTATGTCAATATAATTATTTTTAAAGTACATGATGATCCAGGGCCTTTCATGAATTTACCCATGGGATTGGTTTTTGTTTAATTCTTTTTAGTCAGTGTTATTGGTCAATAGGGCATCAAAAAGTAAACTTGAATTACTTTATAGAAGGAGGATCAATCCTTAAAGTAAATTCACTTGCTTCATTACTATATTCGTCAATAGCAATTAAGTAGTCTGATTCCATATCTAAATTGATTGAGTCTATTTCGCTGGTATTGTTATCAAAATCATCAACTTCAGGAAAACAGGTTGTTACATCAACTTTCCCCGTGTTGTCGTAGGGGCATAAAGTCCAACCAAAATCAGTGGCAAGGTCGAATAATGATATCGTATAGGTTCCTGCACCCTCTGTTGTAAAAGAGTAAAACATTGTACCCCATGCTTCAATAGTAACAGTATAATTTTCATCAAGTTCAATGGCAGTGGGATTTACATCAACAATAGGGAGTTCGGATATAATGATGGTATCTTTACAGGAAATAAATATAATTGATAATATTATAACATAAACGATTGAAATAATTTTTTTCATAAAGGCCTCCTGTTGTCTATCTAGTTAAGAGTTTCATGTATTTATTTCTCAAAACAATAGCAATTCATGAAATTATGTCAATATAAATATTCACGGTTTAGCTAAATTTAATAAAACATAAATTTGTTATAGATTTTAAATTTCTTGACATGTGAAATAAATAATAAATCTTATAGCAAATTATGAAACGTATTCTAAAACCAGATACATATGCAATAAGCACCCTTGAAAGATATACGGGCTCAAATGTGAGCGAGTTTGGCTCTCATATAATCCTGGTTAACTTTAACAGGTATATGGATTTCTTTTCTGAGACCAGGAATGTTGAGATCAAGGAGGGCCACTGGGATGCTGCCCATGATAAGAAGAATGATATATCCATTATAAATTTTGGTGTTGGTTCTCCTTCGGCAGGTATTGTGGCGCATTGCCTGTCATACCTGGGCCATGTGGAAAGTGTACTCATGCTTGGGATGTGCGGCGGTATTGACGATGAGCTTGATATAGGGGACATTATTATACCGACGGCCAGTGTGCGCGATGAAGGCACAAGCATGCATTACCTTCAGCCCAATGTACCTGCACAGCCCAGCTTCTGGATAAATGAAATATGCGAGAAGGTTGTCACAAGGGAATCGAGCGAAAAACCCAGGTCAGGTATTATGCTCACAACTGATTACCGCATGTGGGAATTTGATGAAGAATATATTAAGTATATACTTAAACACCGCATAATTGCCATTGATATGGAAATTGCCACTCTGTTTTCAGTGGCCTATGCTACGAGCCTTCCAATTGGCTCGATAATGCTTGTTTCCGATATGCCCTTAAAGGAAGGGGGGATTAAGAGCAAAGAGAGTGCAAAAGATGTCTTTAAGAAATATACGGATGACCATTTTGAAATTGGCACAAAGGTTATAGAGGAAATTAAAACAAGAAGTAAAGCCCAAAAAGTGAAGAGACTGTGGAGCGAGTGGTAGTTCTATAGTAATTCTTAATTAACGAAAACATGCTATAATAATTATTAAGAGTTTTCGCACAGAGCACGCAGAGCCCACAAAGTTAGAATTAATGTTTGTAGTTAGCACAAAAATTTATAGATATTGTTAAATCACAAAAAGGGTAAAAGAGTATATTGTGTAGTTAATGAATGTTTTTCTGGCTCATTCCTTTGTGTGCTTAGTGAGCTTTGTGTGAAATATTTTACATTAACTTTTACTGTTTAAAAGGATTTAAACATGAAGATAACATTATTTGGAGCATCGGGCAGAACTGGAGGACATGTTTTGAAATTAGCCCTTGAAAAGGGACATGAAATTACCGCCTTTGTGAGGAACTCCAATAAATTAAATATGGAACATAAAAATCTCAGTATATGCCAGGGTGACGCATTTAATACTGAGGATGTTGAAAAGGCTGTAAAAGGGGCAGATGCAGTTTTGGGTACCATCGGTACAACATCACGGGCAGAATCAACTACTGTGTCCCGGGCAATGGAAAACATTATTAAGGCCATGGAAAAACATGGGGTTAAAAGAATTATCTCTCTAAGCACAATGGGTGCCGGAGAAAGCATGGACTATATTGGACTTGTGTGGAGGATATTTTTAAAATTGCTTCTTTCAGGGCCAATCAGAGATCACGAGCGCCATGAAGATTTGATAAGGGCAAGCAGCCTTGACTGGACAATAATACGGCCCGGAGCACTTCTCAGTAAACCCGGAACCGGGCGTTATACCGTGGGATATAATCTTGGTACCGGCCGGATTTGCAGGGAAGACCTGGCTGAGTTTATGGTTAAGCAGCTGGAAACTGAAGAGTACCTTAAAATGACACCGTCAATTATTAACGTGCAGTAAATGGCAATTTATTTATCGAGAAAAAATTATTCTTCCCTGATCCTGTCATACATCCGGCCCATTTCATTGAGCCGGTTAATATGACCACTGTTTAAGCTTCCCTTCTTTAATTTCCATGTCCAGTTATTATTGGCCGTTCCGGGCCTGTTCATCCTGAATTCTTCACCATAGCCGAGAATGTCCTGTGTTGGAAATATAACCACCTTTGCAATGGTCCTGTATGCCTGGCGAATAAGCTGCCAGTGGAAATCATCATATTCGTCAGAGCCGAGGTATTTTAAAATGTACTTTCGCCGGTTATCATCAACTTCTTTTCCATAGAACCAGCCATTCGTTGTATTGTTGTCGTGAGTTCCCGTATATGCTATGAAATTTGAACTGGCATAGTTGTGGGGCAGATAAAAATTCCTGTTATCAAAGTCAAAGGCAAACTGGAGTATTTTCATGCCCGGCAGCCCCAGGTCATCGCGCAGTTTTTCTACGTCAGCAGTTATAACTCCCAGGTCTTCAGCAATGAGGGGCAGTGAACCCAGTCTCTTCTTCAATTTGTTAAAGAATTTAATACCGGGCCCCTTTATCCATTGGCCATTGATTGCTGTTTTTTCCTCTGACGGGATTGACCAGTATCCTTCAAAACCCCTGAAATGGTCAATTCTGGTAAAATCAACCATACTGTTTATATGGCTTATCCTGTTTACCCACCAGTTGAATGTTTTGCTGTTAAGTTTATTCTTTCCCCACTTGTAAAGGGGGTTACCCCATCGCTGGCCTGTTTCACTGAAATAGTCGGGGGGGACACCGGAAACAGATATTGGTTTGCCGTCTCTTTTATCTAACTGAAGGATCTCAGGGTGGGACCATGCATCAGAGCTTTCCAGGGTTATATAAATGGGTATGTCGCCGATTAAACTGATACCTGTTTTATTGCAGTGGTCTTTAAAATTCTTCCACTGTTTAAAAAAAATGTACTGGATGAATTTCTGAAACGAAATTTTTTCTCTTAGCTTTTTACAGAGAGCATTTAGAGCATTGGTTTGTCTTTTCGAAATATTGCTTTCCCATTCAAGCCAGTTGCTTGAATTGAAATGTTCAGCGATGGCTGAAAACTGCGAGAAGTCATCGAGCCAGTATTTAGATTTATCACAAAAATTTTGGAATTTGGATTTATCAACGTCAGAGGAATTTTTTTTGAAATCATCATAGGCATTTAATAATATTGGGAGTTTGTGTTTTTCAACATCTGAAAAGTTGATATTATTGTCATCCTTAACTTCAAAAGGGGGAATGTCACGGGAAAACCAATTTTCCCCTGCAAGCATTTCAAGACTGATAAAGAGATAATTGCCTGCAAAGGTGGATGTTGACGAATAGGGGGAATAACCCAGAGATGAGTGAACCGGGCCAATGGGCAGAATTTGCCAGTAACTCATGCCTGCCTGTTTTAGGGTATTGGCAAAAGTAAAGGCTTCCTCTCCCAGGGTACCTATCCCATAGTTCCCGGGGAGGCTGGTTATATGCTGTAAAATACCGCTTGATCTTTTTAGCTCCATAGCATTTTTAAAGTAAGATTACAGTTTTCTATTTTACCTTTATACTTTTAAGGGCAGTTAATGCGTCCTTGAGTTTTTTAAGTTCCTCCCCGTACTTTGACCATTTGCCCGATCTCATATAACCCTGGGCCCTTGTGAAGTGTGTAAAAGCTTTGTTTGAAAGCTGCTTTATTTTTTGTTTAAATGATCCTATCACTTCAGGCTCATCATCAAAGAGCTCTCCTTCGAAAAATATCTTTGAGATTGCCGTATTGAGGTCCTTTTCCATTACTATTTTATCATTAAATGAAACAATTACCCTCTTCAGTTCGGGCATTTCACTGCTTTCAGCTTTTAAATACAATGGCTCAATAAATAGCAGGGACTCTTCAATTGGTATGACAAGCATGTTACCCCTTATTACACTTGAGCCTTTCTGTCCCCAAAGGGTAAGCTGTTTTGATATTTCCGGATTCTGGTCGATCCTGGCTTCAATCTGCATTGGCCCATAGCTGAGCTTTTCTTTTGGAAGGGAATAGATATTTATCTCTCCATAATTTGGCATGTCGCATTTTGCAATCATAAATGCCAGCATGTTGTCCTTTCTGTAGGGTGTGAAAGGCATTATCAAAATAAATTCACTGTTCTTTTCATTTGGCAGTTTTGTCACAAGATAGTAACTGCGGACCTTAACAGTTTCCCCTTCATACTTCTGACTTGGGATATGCCATGCATCTTCATTATTGTAAAATACATTGGGGTTTGTCATGTGATAGGTTAGAAGCATGTGTGCCTGAATAGTAAATATCCCTTCGGGATAGCGGATATGCTTCTTTAAATCTTCCGGCATTTTATCCATACTCTTAAAGAATCCGGGAAATATTTTTGAGTATGTTTTAATTATTGGGTCCTTTGTATCAGAAAGATAATAATCCACCTTACCGTTATAGGCATCAATTATAACTTTGACGGGGTTACGGATGTAGTTAATCATTTTCCTGCCGATCTTTTTGGGTGTGGAATAGGGAAAATGATTTGTCGAAGTATATGCATCAATTATCCAGTATAACTTACCCTCTGAGATAACAAGATAGGGGTCATTGTCAAAGTCCAGGAAGGGGGTGAGGTTGTATACAATCTCCATGATGTTTCTTCTGTAAAGAAGCCTGCTGTCTTTATTCATATTCCTTGAAATAAGAATGTTAATGTCTTTAAAGGCTGCCGCAAAGAGCAATCTCTTAAACAGTGAATTAAGTTTTGTCCCGCCCGTTCCTTTGTACTTGGTAAATTTATTGTCATCGCCAAAGGGGTAATCGAATTCTTCAGTTGCAGTATTTGTAATTACATAAGGATTATCATGTTCCCCGTAATAGATCTCCGGTCTGTTAATTTCAATATTAATATCACTTTTTGGGGGAATATCATATATCAGCATCACAGGCTGGCCTTCCGAAGTTTTTTTGTCCACCCTGCTTAATGTTAAACCGTAACCGTGGGTATAAAAGAGGTGTTTGTTTACCCATGTCTGGCTTTTCTTGGAAAGCTTATTTATTGAAAGTTCCCTTGCAGAAAGGTTGACGGCGATTTTTTTCTTGTTTAATATATACCTGTCAACATCTACATCATTAAATGTATAGTAGGGTTTCAGTTCCTGCAGCTGTTTGTATGTCTGTTTTAGAGGCTTCCAGTCCCAGATTCTGATATTTTCCAGGACAATTTTGTTTTTCTTAATATCCCGAATGGAGAGGTTCTTCTTATTTTTGAATTTATATTCCTTTGCCCTGTCGATATCGTATGCCTTTCTTGTATACTTGATATTATATTCAATATATTTTTTTTCCTTGTCGAATTCATTGGGTTCAACTATGAACCGCTGCTGAACTGAAGGGTAAATCACACCCAGGATAAAGTAGACCGGCAGAAGGGCGGCAAGCACGAATAGGGGGAGTTTAAAACTTCTTTTAAATATATTAAAAAGAAATAGCGCAGCTGCTATGAGGGAAATAACCATTGCAACATTGTAGGCAACGAGATTTGCATTTATTGCCGTGTAACCAGCCCCGTAAAATTTACCAATTTTTGAATACAGGAGCTCATATGCCTTAATCCTGTAACCGATTCCATAAAGTGCCACTATGGAAGCCAATAGCGTGGAGATGTGTGCCCTTGCAAATAAAGATAGTTCCAGTTTTCCTTTGCTCGCAAAGATGCCCCGGTTTATCATATGGAAGAATACCGAAAACAGGGTTATCATAAAAAGGGAAGACATGAGCCATCCGTAAAGGAACTGGTAAAAGGGCAGGGAGAAAACATAAAAACCGATATCAATGTTAAATATGGGGTCCTTTGGGAATCCGGCAAAGGGTACAGAATTTTTATAAAGCAGGTATTCTTTCCAGTATGATGATGCTGCTCCTCCCATAATAAACCCTATTACTATGACAAATATTACCAGTATTATAAAAAGGGCTTTTCTCGGTGATCCCAGGACCGGTATTTTTAACCTGTCAAGGATATTGGTTGTAAATATTCTTCCCTTTCCTCCAAGGATTCTTATGAGAAGGAAATTTAGGGAGAAAAGGATTATAAAGATGATACTGAATATTAACTGGACGTTGAATTTTGTTAAAAAGAGCACCCAGAAAACCTGTAGTGTCTTATTGATGTTAAACCATTCGTAGTCAATATAGAAATTGGCTATATATCCTATGATAAAATATAAAAATATAAAAATACCAAGAATCCAAACGAATTTTCTATTCATTATCAATCTCCCTTTGATAAATTAAAGATATAATATACATGAAAATTTTCATTATATGGTACAAAGAGAAAGTTCTGGGGCGCCGGCGGCGCCCCAAACTCCACCTCATGTCTTCTTATCATTAATTCATTCATTTTAATAGTGTTTTAAGTAAATATTTGAATTATTCAAATTGATGAATATGAAATCTATTTGACAGATAATAGTTTAATGTTATGATTTTATTACCACAATTTTTTTTTAAAAGTGTAAAAAAGTGAAATGGAGCACCTATGAAAAAAATAAAATACTACGAATCATCTTACTTCCCCATTGAAAAAATCAAAGAGATAAAGAATGATTATAAAATACTGGTTGTATTTTCAACTTTTGGCACCAGGGAAGCAGATCTTATATATGATAAAATTTCATTGCTCAGAAATGAATTGGGTGATGTTGTCGATGGTATATATTTATCTCACAGGAGAGAGGGTGCCGGGGAGGAACTCACAGAAAAGAGGGCTCTTGAAGCATATGGCGAAACTGAAATCCTTATCTGTAATAATATGAAAATTCCCGATATGAGTGATGAGAAGGGCAAAGGCTCTGATATGCGCAGGGCGTTGTACCATATAAACAGTGAATTTAAAGACGATGTGCCACCTGGTAAAGCCGTGGTTGTATTTCTTGATGCCGATGTTGTTACAGAGCATTTTGGCTCTCACTTTGTCATGGCCCTGGCAGGCGCTGTCATTGAGGGACATGATTTTGCAAAGGCAAGTTTCTGGCGTGCCATGGGCAGGGTGAAAAAGCTCGTGGCCCAGCCGCTGTTTTCACTATTGAAGCATGATTCTCTAAACGGGCTTAAAGACTTTTCCTATCCCCTGTCGGGGGAGGTGGCAGGGACACTGAGTTTTTTTAATTCCGTGAATTTTTGGCAGATTTATGGAGTGGAAACGGGTATCCTCATCGATTCATGTATGGGCGATTACCGGGTTGCCGATGTAAACCTTGGCCTCTATGACCATGAGCACCAGGGTGAACTGGGCGTCCAAAAAATGGCTTTTGGAATTATGAGGACCTATTTTAAAAAGCTGCTTGATTATGGAATAATCGAGCTAAAGAAAAATGCCGAAATATCGGACATATTCAAGGCATCTTTTATTGACGAAGATGGAAAGCGCCAGGAGCTTGGTTTTGATTTAACGGAAAAAAAATACGAACCTTTGAGTGGATTGTTTTAAATTTATTTGTCAGGAAATTACCACCCGCTGAGTGCTACCTAATCATTTACTGGTCAGGTTAATTTATTTATTCGAAGCAAGTGCTTTGCCTGCAGCTTTTGCTTCTTCAATACCTTCTTTGTTAAGTAGAGCAGAGCCCTTTTTGTAGTAAGATTCCCAGAAACCGCAGCCTGTGACTACTTCGGCAATTTCAAAGCCAAAGTGGCGTATAATAAAGGCTACATTATCAATGATATTACGATACAGGTCAACAGACGGCCAGCCCCAGGTTGCCACCAGCATACCTTTTTTTAGTTCGGGCCTTCTGGTGTCCCATGGATCACTCAGTGCCTTTAGCCGGTCAATAAATGTTGCAGCCTGGGCGCTCTCCCTGGCTGAATATATGGGAAATCCCAGGACAAATGCATCGCATTCACGAAACCTATTGTACATATAATCCATGTCGTCATTGATAGAACAGAGGTTTTCGCGGTTTTTTTCCTGGCAATAAAGGCATCCGCTGCATGGTTTTATGGATAGTTGGGAAAAGCATTTTTTTTCAACACTGCAGCCTGCTTCTTCTGCACCTTCAAGTACGGCATCCAATATATTATCAGTGTTTCCGCCAATACGCGGGCTCGCAAGGAGTGCAAATAGATCTTTTACCGGTCTCTCTATGTCAACGGGCGGTAGTTGCCAGCGCGATATTTTTACTAATGGATTCTTTTCATCCCTGTTTTTAAAAGCCCTGATGACTTGCTGAATTTCCTGAGGGTCTTTTATTGAAAGGGATAGAGTTATAAAAGAGGGGAATTCATTTTCAATTGCCGAAAAAACAGATTTCTCAGAAGCCTTTGACTCACCTTTAGTAAGCATCTCATACTTTATTGATCTCAATAATTTGCTGCGGTAATATTCCCTGGTCATAATGGGCCAGAAGGAGATAAATTTTTCCAGTACTTTGTCTGCTTCCGGTGTAAGGTTGCTTTCATTCATGATAGACCCCTCATTGGCTATTTAAGGTAGCTTTAAATCATAATTGGGGTTTATTATTTTTCAGCTTTCTCGTAATAACAAGTTCTTTTATTTTTTTTTGTACAGAATCTGATTTTTCCTTCATCAGCATTAAAAGGTTTTCTCTATTCTCGTTTAGCTCGCTGATTTTATCTGCCACGCTGTTTTGAGCATTTCTTACTTCAAGAATTACACTGTCATTCTCTGAATTTATTAAACGGTTAAACTGTTCATGGTCAATGCCCGATTTATTGCAAATTTTATCGATGGTACTGGAAATTTCGAAATCGCAAACGTTTAGCTTTTCAATAATTTCATCTGTGATGAGAATGGACTTGTTTATCTTATCAATGTTATCAGTTTTGAGATAATAGCGGTTATCGACCTCTTTGAGAAACAGGTCATCCAGAAGTTTTAGTTTTTTATTATAATTAGTGGAGAGCTTAAGGAAGAGTTTTTCAATATCATCCCTCAATGCTGAAACTACCCTTGTTTTCAACTATATTTTTGTCTGATTTTGCTTCATTTGCTGAAATCTTTTCCCAGGCATCTCTTAGTTCTTTGAGGTGTACAATTACATCTTTTAAAATCTTTGGGTCCTTATTGATATTTGCTTCCAGTAATTTCTTTTTAAAGTACATGTAAAGACTGAGCAGGTTATTGGATATCTCGCCACCCTCTTTCATGTTAAGGGATAATATGAGCTCGGAAAGAATATCCTGGGTTTTTAATATATTATTATTTACGATATCGTATGTTTTGGGTTGCATATTTTCAGTGGCAATATTTAAGAACTTAATGGCACCATCGTAGAGCATTACAATCAATTTACCCTGATTCGCGGTGGTTATTTGAGTTTCCTTGTACTGGTCGTACGCTTTTTTTTCGGGCAACGCCATATATTCCTCCATGGTTTCAATACATTACAGTGAATTATAAAAAGCGGAAATTATTCACTATAAAGCAAATAATTACTGGTTATTCTATTATCGTATTATAAATAGCCCAACTTGACAGAATAACTTTTGTCTGTTAAAACAATATATTTTAAGTTAACAATAATTCGATTTTTTTCAAAATTTCTTCGTATTTTTCTTTTGTTTTTGATACAATTTCATCAGGAAGAGGGGGAGGCGGCGAGTTTTTGTCCCAGGTTGTTGTTTCAAGATAATCTCTGATAAACTGCTTATCGAAGCTTGTCGGGGAAGATCCCACTTCATACAAGGATTTATCCCAGAACCTGGAACTGTCAGGGGTTAATATTTCATCTATAAGAATTACTTCATTATCCAGAAAGCCGAATTCAAATTTTGTATCTGCCAGTATTATACCGGCCCTGTCCAGCATTTCGCTGGCATATTCATATGTTCTCAGGGATGTATTTCCCAGGTGGTCGGAAATATCATTACCCAGATTATCCCTCATTACATCCAGGCTTATATTAACATCATGCCCCTTATCCTCTTTTGTTGCAGGTGTAAACAGGGGTGCGTCTAATTTCTGTGCCATTTGGAGGCCCGGAGGCAGTTCAATACCGCATACAGAACCTGTTTCCTGGTAGTCCTTCCACCCGCTTCCAATTATATATCCCCTTACAACACACTCAAAATCGACCCTCTTTGTCTTCCTTACGATTATAGACCGGTCCTGAAGGATTTCAGGGTAGTTGCAATAGGGTTTTGGGAAATTGCTCACTTCTGTTTCAACAATATGATTCTTGATAAATTTTATATTATCAAACCATAAATTCGAGATTCTATTTAGAATTTTTCCTTTATCGGGTATGCCATTGGGGAAAATATGGTCAAATGCAGAAATCCTGTCTGTTGAAACAATTAATAGATGTTCCGGATCAACTTTGTAAATATCTCTGACCTTGCCCCTGTAGTATTTCCTTACTCCGGGTATTTTAAAATTTACCAATGGTTTCATAAGTATTGATGAGTTCCCTTTAATATTAATAATTATTACTTGATTAAAATCTATGTCAAATTAAAAATATTACACTTCAATTTGTCAAGGAAAATGGGCATGTAAGTATAATATTTATGACAATAAAGTATGATAAATATAAATATCCGGTATTAACCCTTCTATTTCTCATTATTCTCCTAATTGGATATATTGCTGGGAAGTTTGCAGGTTCTCATATTGTTTCCGGGCTCCTGGTAAATAAAAATAGGGTTGCCTTTCTTCTGTACAGGCCTGCGAAACAGTATTTTGAAGTATACAGGTTAATTAACAGTGAAAATGAATTAAAAAGGTTATCAGGCTATTATTCCCTGCTGGATAATAAAATTGTGGATGTGAATTTTTTAAGCGAAAGGTATTTTAAAGAGAATTCCTCCTATGTTAAACGCACAATAATATGGATTCTGGGTAGAGCCGATGATTTCGGGGAAGTTATGAAGATATATAAAAAAATATATAAGGGTGGAGATAAATCAACGAGAAGGGATATTATTGAGTCTGTAAAACGCCGGGGAGAAAAATACCATGGTGAATTTTTAAAATTGATAAAGTAGGGGGATTATTAATATGGGTAATATTTTTTATTTTGCATTTAGCCTGGCTTATGTTTTTCTTTTTATTTATGCTTTCAGGCTGACCAAAAACAAAGATCTCCAGTATAAGATATTTCTCATTATACTGGCAGCACTTTTTTATGATAATTTCATAAGTGCAATGGGGTTTATTCTTGGTGACGGGCAGCTTTTAAAGGGACTTAATTTCTTCCGTTTTGCCTTTCATGTTTTTATAACACCCCTGCTTTGCTTTGTTGTTTATAAAATGGCTCAGAAAGGGGGCATTAAAATTTTTCAGAGTAGGGTTTCCGAAATTGCGGTGTGGATTTTTTCTGCCATTCTCATTGCAATGGGATTTGTCCATGATATTCTTCCCAATGACCTTATCCCCCATGTTAAGTGGGGTGTACTCAAATATACCCATGCCACTCCTTCGGTTCCAATCTTTGTTATACTTGTCATTATTTTTATAATCGCAGTGGCAGTAATTATCTGGAGGAAAAAGGGCTGGCCGGAACTCTTTATTGGGAGCATGTTTATGTTTCT
>JBHPHB010000051.1:0-16930 GCA_042569985.1 Spirochaetota bacterium
CCTTTAAGGTATATCTTGTTTATCAATATATTGTAAATTATAATTGAGGGTGCATAGTTCTTTTAACAGTCATTACAAAGAAAAAGGGTTCTGGTTATTCCTTGCCATATCTATTTTATGGGGTTTATTTAAACAGTTATAAAAGGAGAAAAGTAGTCATTTATCAATGATGGGCTTACTAATAAATAACAGGAATGGTACTGTTAAGGAGATAACGCTATGAGCAAGAAACCATACAAATCAGTATTTGAAGAAAAGGATAATAGTTTTGGAGTGTTAAACAATTTAGATAGAGCTATTGAAAAATATGAAGAAGCAAAACAAATACTTATAAAATCAGCTTTACTTGAAGCAACAAATGTTTCTACAGATAATTTCATGACGAAAATGAATCAAGCTGATAACTTGTTGCACAAAGCTGTAGGAAGCTTAATTAAAATACAACGGTCTGATAGAGACATCTCTATAGAATTATATGTTAAGTGCAGACTGAAGCTTGTAGGTACGAACACAGCTTTATCTAAAGAGTACTCGGTCAGTTCTTGGTATTCAGGTGCTAATGTGAGAAGTCTGCTTATTGAAATGGAAGATATGGGTGTGACAGACATATTCAGAAGTAATGCATTGGGAAGTTCTCGCAATAGATATACAATGATTTGTGTCACATACAACGAGACTGTGGAAGATTATAAAGATGAGTTAGTTATTAAAAAATATAATCAATTGATAATACCTGATGAGTTAATATTAACTCATAAAGAATAATTTACCCCATTTATCGATTATAGTTTTACTAATAAATAAAGGTTTAACTATGAAGATACCCACATCGATAAGTGATGTACAAGCTATTACAGGGAGCAAAAAGTTCTCTGTTACTACAGGACAGAAATTAAAGAGGGATTTAGGCTTAGAACACTTCAATTTCTGTCTTATAAGAAAGGTCATGGATATAGCTTTGACCTTCTATGTTGTATATGTAGACAGCAGATATCCAAGTCATTACTTAAGCTACAATCGGATTAAAGACTTAGATTCTGTCCTGTTGAATAAGATTAAGGATTTCCCTTCATCTGTGGTGTTCAGGAACTTTAAATTAACACCACCTATCGATATTGAGGAATTCAATGGTATGTTGAAGTCAGACTCAGTTGTTATCAGGATAGATTTAGCAGGGGATTACTACAATGATAAAAAGATGTTTGAGCCTATAGGTTTACTTAACAGTCTTAATGGTAATAAAACCGGCAATTTTCGTAAGTATCTTGATGGTTTATTGGAAATTAAATTTAAGGAGAGATTAATATGTCTATAGATTTACTTAACAGTCTCAATGGCAATAAAACCGGCAATTTTCGTAAGTATCTTGATGGTTTAAAGGAAGAACCACGTATCGCCTGGTATCCATCTGCGGGTACTGATTTTAGAGCATTACTTTATCTTCATCCGGATTTCGCAAGGGAAATACCCGCAAGCCGGCCTGAACCTGCATCTCCGGACCTGTTTTTATATACTGACTATTTTCCATATGAAGATTCTACTTTTCTTGATGACACTGTGATTTATAAAGACGACAGGACAGAAATAACTGTTGATAGTATTGAAGAGTTACCGGGAATCAATGTTCCCCTTGATGGTGAAATAGTAAAATCCCCAAAGGGAAGCAAAGCAACGGGGCGGGTTTTATTTTTAGAAATAAAAGTAAATTGTAAAGTTTTGGGAGAATATACATGTCCACTCATTTATGCTTTTGTTGAAAATGAATCCTTTTGCGCAAAAAAATTAATACCATTAAATGCAAGTATTAGTCACATTATTCATGTACGATATGGTGGTGGATGTGGCGGTGGAGGAAAAGCTTCAGGTACCTGGTTGCTTAATGTTATCAAGAAATTAAATTGTGAAGTCTTTATTACTGATGGACAGAATACAATACAATCCGGAGATGAAGCGGCAATGAACCTTTACCCGGCACTTTCAGGTTCCTGTGAAAAACCCTCTATGGATAAAATTCGCACTGTAAAAAGTGAAGGATGGTCAGGGCATGGTGATGTAGTATGGAACCTGGTAAAATAAAAAATATGTATGTAATTTATAAAATATATAATTGGAGGTAGTGCATGAGCATTAAAGATTACATGGTTAAACGTATTAGTGATGATACTTTAAATGATGATATTGATACAAGTAGATCATTTTGTTCTTATTATCAGGACCAATATACTGACAATGAAATAGATGAATATGATCTTTCAATGCCGGAATATGATGTTCTGGAATTGATGGATGATGTATATGATGTTTATTCTATAAAAGGCAAAGTAACTCTTGGTAAAGATAAATTTTTTAATCTGTCTATTGACGACCTGGCATTATATATTGAAAGCGAAGCCAAAAAATTAAAAGCAAAATATAATGGCAACAACTATGAAAGAAAACGCTGGACTTATAGAACAAGATTGATGACCAGAAAAAAACTTGAGTCAATGCAGAAAAGCGGTTCGGATATTGGGATTCCCGTTAAAAGTTTTTCAGATAATAATTACGGAAAAGTATACTTTCGTTCAGGAAAATTTATAATAGAATTTTATGAAAGTGATGAAAAAACCGGATTTTCCTCGATTGATGAATTTGACAGTGCCGGTTATGTCATTGATTGAAAGAATTATAATATCCAGGTGGTATGAGAGATGAATCTAATTAGTGTCATAAACGATTTACAAAATGACAGCCGTTACGGAAAAATTACAACTGCACTCTATCCATGTTCGGGAACAGATACAAAGCCATTTACATTTACGCACCCTGACTTTTTCCGGCACAGGAATGTTGATCCGGACATATCGCCCAACCTGTTTATTTATATTGATAAAAATATATCTTTAAGCGATGAGAATAACCTGGAATTTGAAGATGACTGTACTGCTATCTCAGTTGATTCAGAAGAAAAGCTTAACCTGGAACATTTTGATTCATGGCTGCTCCATATCACATGGAAGTCAAGGGAAGAAAATCCGTGGATGAAAATACGCACAAGACAACTGGCAGTTATTTATATTAAGGCAAAATGGCAGAAGATGCCTTCTTACATGCGGCAAATAGGCTGGGTCCCGGATATTTTTGTTGGAGTTACAGATGGTTGCTATTTCGGCACAAATGAAGCATGTGTTAACGATCTTACTATGGAAGGTGTGCAAAAGGATAATTATCCAACTTCAATTTCAAAATATTATATTTCTGATCACTTTTACAATCATAATATGAATGGTAACTTTTCACCCGGGGACTGTATTACATCAAAAGATCCGGACTTCCCGTTTAAATTCAAAAAGCTGGCGTTACTCAGCACAGAGTGGGGTAATTATGGAAAAGAATTTAATTTAGGTGGTACAACTTTATTTGAAGTTATAAATATAAATTAATTTAGAACACAAGTGCCGATTTGAATTTCAGCTTGCGGGCACATAAAAGAACAGCTAAAGCGAATGGTAATGAAACCTGCCGTATTATGCTTCTTTATTGTGCCTCCAAAATTAAAGGAGGTCAAGATGTCTGAAAATGTTTATTATGAATATGAAGTTCCTGATGAAATTCCTGAGCTTACCCGGGAGGAAAAAGAAATTGAGAGAAAATTGATCTGTGAAAATATTGATCTA
Source organism: Spirochaetota bacterium (assembly GCA_042569985.1). Classification (GTDB taxonomy): domain Bacteria; phylum Spirochaetota; class UBA4802; order UBA4802; family UBA5550; genus JBHPHB01. Next base: position 3,657 of record JBHPHB010000051.1, read on the forward strand.
ATTATTAATAATTTAGGTGTTATTATTAATAATGAAAAATATTTTTATACTAAAATCAGCATGGGTTTTTTAGGAACAACCATAACGGGAACCAAAGTACTCCACATGGGTATATTGGCCCTTTTATGGAAAGACAGAAAGTTAACTGACAAATGTGAAGTATGTGGCAGTAAAGTATATATTCTTGGAGCAGGTGGGTCCCTTTTAAGCGGAAGTCATCAATGGCATGGCTGCTGTTCTAAATGCAAAGAAATAACACATGGCAGAAAAAAAAGTTTCAGTCAATTGTATCATCCAGTATTTGAAATTACAAAAAGATACCCCAATAAAACAGTTATTCGAAAATATAAAGCAAAATCAAAAGAGTGGTACAATAAGATAACAGAAAAAATACCTCCTGATGAAGTTATTAAAAAGAAAAAGGAAGGGATTAGTTTTGAGGAACTGATAGGGGAGTTGAAGAGTCGTTAGTGGTTGTTGAAATCCGATTTATTATATTTTTTCTACACGTTTAAAAAAATCCCGATAATTTCCACTATTATCCAGTCTAACTTCTTGAATTTCAATTTTTATAGGAAGAAGATTATATGAAAGATAAAGTGTTAAATGAATGTGATAAGTGTGGCAGAGAGGATTCTTTGAATTTCTATGATAAAATAAGTGAAGATATTGAAGGAATTGGCTGGTCTATTGTTAGTATCTTTAGTACTAAGGATGAACCGGAATATTTTTGGGCATATACAATTGGAATAAAAGAATCTCTCAATCATCCGGAGTTACTAATAGCAGGATGTGAAACTGATTTAAGTGCTCCTATTTTAAACTCAATAGGAGATTATATTAAAGAAATGAAAGTGCCATTAAAACATGGTCAAATATTAGATGGCCTGCTAAAGAATGATTATAAATTAAAAGTAATTAAAATGGATGTAGATGCATATAGAGATAAAGTAACTCAGTATTTTGAATATTTTCAAGAAGATGATATTGAATATTTTCAAGTACTGTGGCCGGATGTAAATGGTAAATTTTATGGTGAAGAAGATTACAATTACGAAGATCATATAGAACAAGAATACTTTGGATTCAGGGCATAAAGAAGGAAACGTAGAATCAAAGAAAAAATTAAAAACAAAAAAAATTCCGATATTTATGACTCTAATGAGTCAAATGTTGTATGAGAATTGAAATTTCATTTTAAATTTATTAACTGGAGGTAAATAATTATGAGTGAAAGAGGACATTGTCATGCATGTGGAAGGGAACATTTTATCTGGGGTGAATGTCAAAGCTGCGGTTCAAAAATCTGCATGTCCTGCAAAAGCGCCGGTAAATGCCCGGTTTGCGGAAAACTCCATGTGAAAAGTGTATAAATATAAAATTTGATACTTCCTTTAATTAAAATAATCCCGATATTTTTTACCTTCACCAGTCTAATACCCTGAGGGGCTTCAACTTCATAAAAATATTATTCCGGGAGTTAAAATGAAAATACCGCACAGGCCCGATATCTTTGAAGCAGCAGGCAAGTTTATTTCAATTGCCCTGCTGTTTTATGTTTTATCCATACTGGGGCTGGTGATTCTCGCCCTGGTCTTTATGCTAAAAATTTTAGGTAGCTTATAAAAATATATAATAGGAGGTTACTTATGTCAAGCAATCTTAATCAACAGTATGGCCAAACGGTTGTTAAAGGCTTTGTTAAGGAGGCCAAAAGGGAGGAGAGGAATCGGCGTGCTGCCTGGGAGGCAGGATATTACATACCCTATATAGCAGCAGGTTATGTTTTTGGGGCATGCCTGGGTGCCGGGCTTGCTTTTTATGTTATCTACAAGGTCCTCATGGTTATCTGGGAAGGAATAAAAATGGGGATGTAGGAGGTGACTTATGTTTGAAAAGATAAAAAACTTTTTTGTAGGTTTTATAAAGTTAGCATTGGGAACTTTATTTTTTGCCTTCTTCTGGGCATGGCTATGGATACTTATGGAAGACCTCTATAATTACATAAAGGAGATATTTACCGGCAAAAAGAAAGAGGCAATCGATTGTGAATCAGATGAAATGGTTGAGGCAGTAAATAAATATTACCGGTTCCATGGCAAGGAATGCCCTGAATGCAGATTCAACATTCCCCTTGAAACAGATATCTGCCCGGTGTGTAACAATAATGATTTCTCTTTGAGGTTCGATGACTGGGATGAGATTGAATGTGATGAAGATGATTATGAAGGTATGTCAGGCCCGATGAATTAAGAAAGTTTATATTAAATAAAAATCACAAGATCAAGTTCAATAACTTTAAAGGGGGTTTGCATGCCACAGGAAAAAAGAATCATCATCGAGCAAATAGATAATTGCAGTCACCATGGAAACAATGGTTACTCGAATTATAATGCATTCAGTGACGGAATGTCATCAGGCATGGTAGATGCAAAGAAAATTTGCCCTATAATTATGCTTATTATAACTATTCTCGTTATCAGCATAATTGGCATCTATTGTTAAACATAAATTTTCAAATCATAAATCCGGAGGTAAAGATGAAAAAAACTATTATATTATTGATTATAATGGTAGTGCCTTTAATTTTAAATGGTGCCAGAGGCAGAAATTTATACTACTATTCCCAGGAGGGTAATATTAAGGGAATAAAGGCCGAATTACAAAGGGGTATCAACATAAATGTAAGAGATAAACAGGGGCTTACAGCCCTGCTCATGGCAATGATGTATAACCGATATGAAGCAATGAAGCTCTTAATCTCAAAGGGCGCAGACGTTAATGCCCTTGGGCTATATAATGAACCTTTCATACATATGGTTACCAGGTACATGAGGTGCAGGGCATTTAATAAAAATTATAAAGAGTACAGAGAATATCTTATCAAGTTTAAGATTCTTTACGGTGCAGGTGCAAATATCCATGTCAAGTATAACGGGTTTTCCGCTTATGAATTGATACGAAAATGGCCGGATGAGAATACAAAATATGAGCTTCTGAAAATTATTGAAGCAAGATAGTCCGATATCATTTGAAATTTTTCAATCAAGTAAAACAAAACAGTTAATATTTTATTTATTGGAGGAATTTATGAAACTACACACCAATTTAAAAGAAAAAACAAATGAAATTAACAGGGTAGAGGGTCTTGAAGAAGCCATTGAATCAGCACTTGTCAATTATGACAAAAAGAAACGAGAAAGAGATAGAAAAGAAAAAATAATGGCAAATGATAAATTATATGAGGCCAGTTTCCAGGGATTAAGTGAATATTTTCTTCAATGTCAGGTAGGTGAATTTCATATATACAAAGAAGCCTTAAAAGGTCCTGTTTCTTTCAATTACAGGGCAAACATTATTAATTTTATTAAAGAGATTTATCAGGATTGTTCAAAAGATATCATTCTATATCAAAGTGATATCAGAAAACAAGAATTAGAATATGGTGATATATTCGGAAGGTTTTATCCGTATGAAATTGGATTCGAATATAAGGAAGTTATTAGAAATGAAGAAAATAACTTTGTATCAATTCCCGGTACTGGTTCAATATTTTTTCAAGATAACGAGGGTTTCAGGTATGTTGTCCAGTTTGAAGAAGTAATGGATATAGTTGCAACCGATAAGCGGATTGGTCTAAATTTTAAAATTATGTGTAATGGTAATACAAAAGAGGCAACTGATAAAACGGGTAAATTTATTTTTAAATTAAGAGAATATGTCCGAGAAAATAATATATTCAAAAAGGGTGTTTATGATATGTTAGGCAATTATATTGACATTGAACATACTCCCTGGAGAGAAATCAAAATAACACGGGAACTTCATAAGACAATAGATTTTCACATTGTAAATTTTATAAATAATATTGAAGAAATAAAAAAGAAGGGAGTTAAAACTTCGCGTGGTATTATACTGAGCGGAAATCCCGGTAATGGTAAAACATTACTTGGGAAAGTGCTTGCTTCTAACATGAATGTCCCATTTGTCTGGGTTACTGCAAAGGATGTAGAAAAATGCTTTGGCCCCTATACACAAAACCATGACTTTTTCGATTTTGCAGTAAATATTTCACCTGTGATCCTTTTTATTGAAGATGCTGACATCTATTTAAAAGACAGGTTTGAAAATCCAAATAAAAGCACTCTATCTGAATTTCTCAACAAGCTTGACGGGTTGAAAGATAACAGGGGAGTGCTTACCATTATTACCGCCAACAATCCGGAAATGCTTGATGAAGCAGTTAAGAACAGGCCAAAGAGGTTCGATGTGATAATTGAATTTCCAAACCCACCAATCGAACAGCGTAAGGAGATACTCACTGATGAACTTTTTGAATATATCAGGGGAGAAGACAAAAAACTCATAAATGAGATTGCACAAAAACTAAATGGTTTCAGTGGGGCACATATTAAGGAATTTGCGGAACGGTTAAAAATGTCTTCAGTGTATAATAAAAAGAAGTATATCAGTGAAGAAATTGTAAATAGTGAACTTGCTAATTTTGACTTTAAACCCATAGACAAAAAGGGTAATAATGGTACTGCCGGATTTGGTGAATAACCGGTGAAACAAAAATATCTTAAAAGAAACAGGTTTTATGTATTTATGGAATAACCTGTACTTCCGGGGTATAGGTTATTCTGAAGTAAAGCATTAAAATATACATGGATACTTATAATTGTAAGGATTTATCAGAATGAAAACCTTTACACAAAAACTGAATATTCTTTTGGGAAGTTCAATAATACTATTGATACTTTTTTACCTGCCGTTGATTGCAATATTGCATCCTTTTATATTTCTTGGATTAGCATATTTAGGCATCAGGAAGATTGTTAGAAAATTGAGATGTTAAATGATGAAAGTTTGGTTCTTGAAAAATAATTAGCATTACACAAAATAACATTAAAGAGCTCAGTAAATTATGAAAAAAAGTACATCAGATCAATTTGGCCTGGATTATATTGACTACAGTTTTAGCCCTTCTACATATAATATTATAAAGCAGACATTAAAGCATTCATTGTATAGAATACCTGAATTCTTTCAACCGTTTTTTGTTAATATAAATTCTGATTCGTTTGATTGCAGTAATATATTATCTGATATAAACACCATGAATTTAGATGGCTCTACTGAAGAAGAAAAAAAGTATGTGTTTCGGATAATAAATTCCACTAAAGGTTTAGGGAACAGGTTTAAGAATAAGATTTACCGGGAATATAACGAAAAGAATGACTCATTACAGCAGTTAATCTTAAATCTGATTTATCGAAATATATGTAACTTTCAGCCGGCAGTTAAAAAAAGTATAGATAAACTAAATGTATTTTATTTATACAAAAAACATATTGATGAAATTAGGTATTTTTCCAGATTTAATCGGGTAGATGTAAATTCCAAAATAAAAAACATAATAATCAATAATTTAGAAAATATTAATATTAGTTGGATTAACAAGTTTCTCTACAATGACTTTGTTGTTAAGGTTTTAAAACTCAAACTTCCACAACCTGCTTTTGAAAAATTAAAATTTAAAAAGAAAAATATGATCTCAGAATTACTAACTGAAGTACAGCAAGTAAATAATTATATTTCTTCAATGAAGACTTTTGAGGCAATAAAAGATGATGCATGCCCGGTCCCGGGTAATGAATTGTATCTTGAGCCCTTAAATATTCAAACCGATTGCCGGTTTGTTTTTTTTGATAATCTGTACCGGCAAATTGAAATGTTTATAATAAAAAAAATAATCAATGATAGAATTGAAATAATATTAGAGAAAAACTATAATCCGGAAACCTTCTTCACAGTTTCAGTTGATGATTTTAAGGGTATCTACTCTTTATCCAATACTAAAGATTACATTAAATATAATGAATCAACAGAAGGGAAAATAATATATAATAAACTTTATGATAATTATCATTTATTTAAAAAAGACAATTTCAATATAAGAAAAAAACTTAAAAATCTTAACAAAATATATTCAAATTATTTTGAGCCATTAACAAATTTCAATAATATCAAGTTATCATATTTATCCTGTATTCCTATTCGTGATCCTTCACTCATATTAAGGGGTTATGCCGGTTCCGACTGTATGAAAGATGATTTTGAACAAATTTTGCATCCGGGATCCGTGTTTTATAAGATAATGATAAATAACTTATGGATTGGTTATTTTACTTTACTTTCTGTGTACTCTGATGATGGAAAAAAATTCTTGCTTATAGATGTCCTGAACTTGAAGAAATATCCAGGCATGGATATTGTAAATATATTTAATACTATTGTTAATTCCATATCAGGTTTTATTAAATATAATGATTTTGAATGTATACTTCTACCCTCAGAGATAGCATTTATTTCAAATCATGAATGGATACGTGAACCAATTTACAATAGTATTAGAGGATTGGATAAAATATGGCTTGATGTTTCTGTTAGGCCATTTACTAATATATTCCAGTCATTGGACTCTAGAAGTTATTTTATCGTAAAGGTGATTAAAGATGATGTTCAATTATTGCTGTTTAAAGTTTAAACCTCTTTTATGTTATACTATATTGAAAAACTTATCTTCATCTTCAAAATATTATTTATACATTTCAACTATAAACCTTACTACTCTTCTCTAACATCTTAATCATGGTATCCCTCATCTCCTTTGGTTCGAGGATTTCTACTTTATCGCCATAAAGAAAGAGCCTCATGCACAGATACATTTCATCAGATACAGTGAAAGATGCAATAGATTTATCTTCACCTTCTACATTTGATTCTGTAGGTTCCAGGATGCTGATAACCTGGTCGATCTGATTTTTGATGCTGTTGTCATACTTGATTTTTACATCATATTTATTCCCGATGAATGACCCCAGTGTGTCCTTGAATATTTCCTCAACGGGAGGAATGTCATCGTCAAAAAAACTGTCAGATATTTTCAGATCTTCTACCTGGTTTAATAGAAAAAGTAACTCTTCTTCATATTTTTCCATTTTTGCCACAAGGTAGATATTATTATTCCTGATTACAATATGATGGGGATGAACTAATAATTCTTTTTTATCACCCTGGGTATTAGTATATTTAAAGCTAATCTTTGATTTTTCAATTGTTGCAAAGTAAATTCTCGCCAGCATCCATAAACAATCCCGGCGGTGTTTGTTCATAAAATTTTTTAAAACAACTCTCCTTGTGGAATCATCAGTTACGAAAGATGAATATATATTTAAGGCATCCTCAAGAAGTTCCTCATCAAGAGGTCTTCCCAGCTTTGTTGTACGGCCACCCTTTTTTTTATCCATAACAAGGCCAAGACGGTTTTCAAGGTATTCGTTAATGTATGTTCGCACAGTTTTACCATCTACACCGCTATCAGACAACTCATCTTTCGAGAGGATATCTGCCAGCTTTGTAGCATTCATTTTGTCATCCTCATTTTGCAGCAGGGCAAGGACATGCAGGTATCTTTTTATTACTCCAAGCTCTGATTTGGGATCGGGGAATTCCTTTTCCATGTTAAGTCTCCTTGTTGTAAGTATTGAAATTGTAAAGCTATACCTTTGATCGGTAGGTATTTTTTCAATATTTGTTATACTATTAACATAATTATAAAATATCATATTTTGATGTCCAGCAAAATTTACAGGGAGGCATAATTATGAGAAGACATATGGGCAGAAGATATAAATCGGGAATTGATAAAATAATTCTCAGGAGCGGATTTGAATTAGATTCAAGTACGGATTTGCCGGTAAAAAAATATTTAACTAAGTATGCAATAAATATAGTAAATAAATATGAAATAAGTAATGATTTAATGAAACTAATTCTTTCTTTATTGGAGCAGGATAAGCAGGAAGATCTCATTTATTATATTTACCAGGGCATTGAGGATAAAGGTAAAGAATATGTTGAGAAAGAGACAAACTTCAATAGAATTATTGAATATTTTCAGGATTATGATTTTATGTCATCCCGGGTTGTTGAAGATATATATGGCAGTAATTTACTCGTAAATAAAAATCGAATTATAAATTATATTATTGGATTGCTTGAAGACAAACTAAATAAGCTAAATGCAAGAAGCACCGGGAAAGTGGATGAAAAGATTTTAGAATTGATGGATATCTTTGATGTTGACATGGAAGATATTACGATTTTAATATTTTTATTTTGTAACTATGGCTTGAATGATAGTTTATTAGATTCAATAACAAGAGATCTTAATTTTCAGGACTTTATTAAATTTATTTCCTTTGCAGTTTCAATTCCCCTGTCTACAATCAAGAAAAAATTAAGCATGCGCGGGCAGTTATTCAGCAGTGGTATTATCGAAACAATCGATGTGAAGCGCAGTGATTTTTTTGTTATTGATGATGCAATTTATGAATACCTTTCCGGTATTTCAGATGTTTCTCTTTTAGACAGGTATATAAAAAAGGATAGAGGCAGTGCAATTGATATTAGTTCTTTCTCAATTGATACTGAAAAAATTAATATAATACAGAAATTACTATTATCTGATGAGTCATGCAATATATTTTTATATGGAAAGGCAGGTACAGGTAAAACAGAATTTACACGCTCCCTTGCTGCCGGTATGGAGAGGGAACTTTATTTTGTCCAGTTTGGCGAAGAAAAGAATTCCAGGAGATTCAGCGGGAGAAACAGTGATATAGATGATCGAATCAAGGCTATTAACATAGCCCTTAATACAGTGAATAAGAAAAAGGGTATAATCGTGATTGATGAAGCCGATTATATTTTAAACACAATGCCATCATTCTTTTCATCCCGGGATTCAATTGAAAAGGGATGGCTTAACAGTTTTCTGGACAGCCTGGATGCAAATATAATTTGGATTAGCAACAGGTCCTGCAGGATTGAGGAATCAACCCTCAGGAGATTCTCATACAGCCTCTACTTTAAGGATTTAAACTCAAAAGACAGGTTGAGCATCTGGCATAACAGGTTAAAGGGAAATTCATTTAACCGGTATATCCCTGAAAAACTATTGGAAACATTTTCAAATGAATTTGAAGTAAATGCCGGGGCAATTGCATCTGCAGTTGATACATTAAAATCTGTATTTAAGAATGCAAAACCGGGAAAGGCTGATGTGGAGAAAGTATTGAGGGAGGTTCTTGAAAGGCATGAAGCCTTGATAAAGGGTCTTGAGCATAAAAAGAACAGGGGCAAGTTGTATGATTTAACAGATAAATATGACATTTCTGCCTTAAATATAGACGGAAATAAGAATAATATAATAAATTCTATTAAGAGTTTTTCAGCTATGCTTAAGAATGAGGAAGTAAAAGATATGAACATGAATCTTTTATACTGGGGCTTGCCCGGTACAGGGAAAACAGAATTTGCAAAGTACCTGGCGAAAGAATGTGAAATGAAACTTCTTGTTAAGAGATACTCTGATCTGGAAAGTATGTATGTGGGAGAAACAGAAAAAAATATTGCTAAGGCTTTCAGGGAGGCTGAAGAAAAGAATGCGATTTTGTTTGTTGATGAGGCAGATTCCTTCTTTACGAGCCGGGAGACTGCTAACAGATCCTGGGAAGTGAGCAGGACAAATGAGTTTTTGACACAGATGGAGAACCATAGAGGTATACTTGTATGCTGCACGAACCTTTTGCCAACCATGGACATGGCAGCAATGAGGCGTTTTAACTTCAAGATTGAGTTTAAACCCATTAAGAAGAATGCAAAACTTGTTTTGTATAAAAAGTATTTTAATCTCAAGGGCAAAAGAACCACTGAAAACCAGAAGCAGAGAATTAAGGATATACCGGACCTCACCCCGGGAGATTATAAGGCTGTCTGGCAGAGATGCAGGTATATTCCTGAAGCAGAGCTCAAACATTCATATATTATTGAAGAGCTTGAGAAGGAGGTCAGGTATAAGAAGGCTGATATGATTGAGAGGGTAGGTTTTTGAGTATTAATTAACTTTAGCTGCCAAATTTATATATTGCCTGTTTATTAGTTGAAAAATTTAATATAATATTTTATTTTTGTATCAATAATTTTGCCACTTTTTGATACAAAATATTGTGTAAAAGGTTTACCCTAATGGAGCCATATGAAAAAATCCAAAATCACATTTGATAATGTAGAGAAATCTCTGCTGATAAATCTGATAGTCGATAACCTTGATTCTGACAGGTTTACTGATGAAGAGAAAGAACTCCTAAGAGAGCTGAAGAAAAAACTGCAGGAAACAAAATAATTTTCATTATTCTTTCTTCCGCAAAGATTTATTTATCTTATAAACATCATAAAGTATATTAAAAGTGAATAGTTAATTTATTCTAATCACAATATTTAATATAGAAATTCTTATATGATTTTATCAGTTCAACAATATCACTTGGTTTGAAAGACAATATGTCTTCGGGAGGGATGATAAAATAATTGTTAATATGTTTCGAACTTTCCCAGCTTTTTGCATTGTAATCTAAGTTATGATCTTTAAGAAAATCCTTTAACTCATATGAACCTGGGGATTTTGATTTTCCGGAGAATCTCATTGAACCTGCTTTGATCCTTTCATTGCTTGGATCATGAGAAAAGTCATCAGTATAAATCTTTGTTCTTATTGTAATTTTTCTTTTTCCCGGTTGTTTAAAAAGTATATTAAAGTCAGGCATCGCAGGTGAGTTCCATGAAAAGGAGTAACTTTTTAGTGACTCCATTTTTTTAACAACTTCAAAATAAAAATTTTTTAATTCACTGTTTTTAAAACGGTTTAATCTTTCTTCACAGGTAAGGTGAGGAGTCCTGTTGTTAGTATTCCCGACGCTGACCCAATCATCTGTGGTAGCATATTTCCGGGAGTAAGTATATTTTGTTCCATCAATCTTCATCTGGTTTAATTCAATAACTTTACATTCAGAACCTGTGTTTCTCATTAGAATGGAGTAAGCAGTTGCAATAAGCTGGGGAGTGACTTTATCAACAACAATAACTGGATTTATGTGGTTGCCTTTAAGGTTTTCATATATTTTTTGTGCAAATGAATCAATGTTTTTTGTATTCAACTTGAAAGTATTGATGATATTCTCAGTACTTTCATTATCTTTTAGTGTAACTTTCTTATTAACATCCAAAAGTTCCTGGGAAATTGTATTTGGATCAAGATAGTATTTTAAGGTTTGAAAAACAACGTCAAATTTTGCTCTATTGTCATAGCTGCATTTGACTTCAATTAGAAATATTCTCCCTTCATCATCTACAGCTAAATAATCTACGGAGCCACCCCGGCCGGCAGATGCTTCTTTAAATAAACATAAATTCAAATCTAATATATCACAAATATGATTTTCAACGAACAATTGATAACCGTGTTTTTTGTCAATTTCTGATTCAAAAATAAACACATTATTATCTTTTGAAGTTTCATTAAAGATTGAAATAGGGGAGTTTTTGTCAACTATGGTTTTATATTTCATTTTTACCCTTCACTCTAAACAATAATTAATATAATTGATAATAGCCAATTATTTATTTTAAAATGAATTTGGGCAACTAATAATTGACTCGTGGTTAAGATTATATTTACAGTTTTTAATACTGTCGTGTGTATAAAATATAAATTATCATAAAGCCCAAACAATGGCTCTCTCCGGACATACAATCTCACATTCTGCGCAGCCGTTGCAATAAACATCATCTATTGTCAATTTCCCGTTACCTTGATTATGGCATCAACATGACATGCCGGCAGGCACTCACGGCAGTTAGTGCATTTATCAGTTATCCGGTAGTAGAGGAGTTTGCGTTCTGTCATGATTTTATTAAACAGGTAACTCCATGCGTGTCAATTGATATTCAAATCTTCTTTATATCATAAACATGTTCTTAATCAACTTAAAAGCTAGCCCCCTAAGGTATACCTTTCAGGTAATATTTGTGTATAATAAGAATGATATACCATGATTAAGCTAATTAAATTTATATGGAATGCTTTCTGGTTTTTTGTAGCAGTCTGGGTATTGTGCGGATTATTGATAGAGATATGTTAATGCAGTATTAAATGAATCAAGTTTATAATATTTTGGGGGTAGTTATATGGGGAAAAATATGATTGATGAAAAAGTTTCAAGAAAAGAATTTTTTTCAGATTGTTTTGTTAAAGGAGCAAAAATAATAACTGCTGCTTCAGCAATATCTTTATTAACAAGATGTGATGAAAAACATAAATCAGATTCATATAAGTTTGTAGAATTCAACAGTGTATTATATGAATCGATATTGAAAATATTACAGGAGCAAGCTCATTATAATTACTGGGATGTTAGAAAAGAACAGATTGATAATCTTAGATATGCAATTGATAAGATATGTCCGGAGAATCATGATGAAATGACATTTGCCGTTGCCTGCAGCATACCTTTTAGCCCTATGAATTATGTAGTTGATGAATATACAAGAAGAAAGAATGGGAAAAACCCATCAGGACCGGATCACCCGATACTGGAACTTAAAAAATGGGGAGTCCCTAATACAATGAAAATTATAGTATTTAAGGAGCAATTGAAGTCTCTCATGCGTGAAGTAATTGATTATGATAAGTGTGATCATTCCCCTATAAGTTTTTCCTGGTCAATTAAAACCAATAAGTTAACTATCAATGAATTTTATGAAATGATAAATGAAAAATACAAAATTGAATTAGATAAAACAGAAGTGAAAACAATTTATTGTGCAATATCATATTTTTATCATTCGGGGGTCATTCCATATGCCTGGTGTTCAAGTATGGTTAACAGGGCATTTGGTTTGATGGAGAATAAATATGGTCCAGTGAATTCCTAAAGTATATTAATCTGATAATTATTATTTATGAGAGAAAAAACTAAACATAATATCATAAATCTAGAATATGAAATAAAGGATATTAATTTTTTTATCCAAATTTATTATTCAGGATTTGATGAAGAAATAATTTTGTCACTTTCACCATTTATTAAGAACGCATTGATAAACATTGTAGAAACTATAAAATCCTTAAATGTTTTCAAAATGATTGAATATTATGCAATTCCAATAGTGATTAAAGAATTAGTTGATTTTAATGGGCAGGTAAAAGATGAAGTTATTTATATAACCAATGAGTTAATTTATTATGATTTATTACAATTTGAATCGACATTATTTCATGAATTAATTCATTTTATGTTGCGGAGAATAATTAATTTTGAACATGAACCAATAATGCAACATTTAGAAGAAGGAATTGCATATTATTT
>JBHPHB010000052.1:0-16805 GCA_042569985.1 Spirochaetota bacterium
GCAGAGAGCAAGGACAAGCAATATATTTCAGAGTTGTATTATATTTCAGGGCCGGAATTATACTCATATAGTTTTGCAGGGAAGAAGTCACAGGTAGTAACACTCATTGCAGAACTATCTGAAAAACCGGAAACTATCTTCTCAAAGGATTTTTTTTGGGTATACGAAGAAGATAACATAATTAAAGGTGCCATTTCAATATTCCCCGGCATTAAAAAACCACGTTATCAGATGAACATCAGAAAATACAGCATGGAACTTTTAAAAATCACAGGTTTACTAAAATCACTAAAAATAACAATGAGAAAAGAATTGGGAAAATGGATGCCAAAAATAAATCATGATGAATTGTACATACAGTCGCTTGCAGTCTTTCCGGATTATCGCAGACAAAAAATTGGAGCTGCTTTAATTGAACATGCATTTAATTACGCCAAGGATAATAACATAAACAAAGTATCATTAATAGTTGAAAAGCAAAAGGAAGAATCGATCAAAATGTTTAAAAGCATGGGATTTAAAATCAGTGATAGTCTTGAACTAGAAAGTAAATATAACAGATATAACTTATTCGGTTTTTATAAAATGCTCATTGAGATATAGCAATTTATATAAACACTTAAAACATTCCATCAACCGCTTTACTCTATCAACTTCAAAAACTCCTCCCTTGTTTTGCTGTCCTTTCTGAAAAGACCCCTCACTACAGAAGTAATTGTGGAAGAACCGGGCTTCTTGATTCCCCTCATTTCCATGCATAGGTGCCTTGCGTTAACAACAACGGCAGCCCCCTTGGGATTGAGGTTATCCATTATTGCATCTGCAATTTCCATGGTAAACCTTTCCTGGACCTGCAGTTTTTTACTTAAAGTTTCAACAACCCTTGCCAGTTTACTCAAGCCCACTATCTTTTTATTTTGAGGCACATATGCCACATGGCATACACCAAAAAACGGCACCATATGATGCTCACACACTGAATAGAAAGGAATATCCTTCACTACGACCATCTCATCATATTCAAGGTCATGTGTTATTTGGAGAAGTTTCGCTGCTTCTTTTGTCCCGCCTGAAAATATCTCCTCATACATTTTTGCAACTCTCTCCGGAGTTCCCTTAAGCCCGGAGCGTTTTGGATCCTCCCCAATGGCTATTAAAATTTCATTAACGGCTTTTATTATTTTATCTCTGTCCAAGATTACATGCCTCCTTAATTATTCTTTCCTCGAATTGTGTTGGATAATTCCTTTGTCAACATCATTGCTTTTTCAGATAACGATATATCAAGAGTTCCCGTACCGCAACTTGGAGTAATAATTGAACTCTCAATTATTTTGCTTTCACTTATACCCCTTTTTGACAGCCTCTTAACCAATGAATAGAAGTTCCCCTCTATCTCTTTATATTCTACGCTTTCAATTTTATCCTTTATCGTCGGCACGACTCCCCAGGCAATGGCACTTCCCTTTTCAAGGAACTCTTCAATATTATTTGCATTCAAAAATTTGTCGGTTATACTTTCATCGGAAGCGTCAAAATTAATTATGCCCAACCCCAGTTTAAGCATTTCATCCCAATCTGCATTGCCGCAGCAGTGCATTCCGGGAATACCGCCATTATCCCGGATGCCATCAATTATTTCATTGAAAGAACTTAGGATAAGGTCATTATCAACAGAATAAAATCCGGAACCAATAACTGATAGAGAAGGCTCATCAAGAAATATGATAACATCGTCAACTATATCTTTAAGCTTATTGATTTGCCATTTTGAATTCATTATTGAACTTTTAACAATTGCATCAAAAAGGTCCGGCTTATAGATTGCGAATTTCCCATCAACAATATCTGTTATCAGCCCAAGGGTTAAGGGGCCCGTAATTTGTCCTTTCACGGAAAGGAGATTTTTTTTATCAGAAGAAGATAATTTATTTACCAGGGAGCTAAACCCCATGGAATGCTTCTTATCTAATGCAAAATACTCAAGGTCATTATCAATTATCCTGCCATAAAACTTCTCCAACTCCCCCGTAAAATCTTTATCAGTATTAAAACCGGACTTATTATTCTTTTCATCAATAAAATAACAGGGAAGCGCCCTGCTGTACTGGTTGTTCATATCCTCAAAAAAACTAATTTTAGGCAGTTGAGGCCATGTGGGAATCTCAGGTATGGCTTCAAGGATGATTTCCAGGGCCGCATCTGCGCTTGTGTGAGGAAAACTGCCAATGGCTGTTGCTACACATTCCGGTTTAAAATTCATCTCTGCACCTCGCTTAGAACTTCCATAATATTCATCATCAATATGAGAATTTCAGGTACTTCATTAAAACACTATATTTAATCCATAATTATACAGCAGTTTGCCCTTAATTATATTAAACACGGATTATGTAAATAATAATTTTATGAATTTATCAAAATTAGCCCTTATATGTACACAAAAAAATTGTACAGTTTTGTTAAAGTGGAACTCAAACTGATTTACCTTAAAAATAAGTAACATATAATTTTATTTCTTGACTTATTTAACATGAATTATTTACAAACAGTATAGCCATTATATGAATGATTATTAGCAGATGGAGGAAGATATGCCAAAATTAGTAGCACCAGAACCACCCATGCCAATGGAAAAAATTAAGGATATGCTTATATTCGGCCTTCTGGCTGAACTCAGGATAAACCTTTATCATGGCCTTAAGCAAACCCTGGGAGATAGAAAAGGAAGGGAAGTTTACAAGCAGCTTTATAATGACAGCTCCAGAAGGGCCGTTGATAACTACCTGGGACCAAATCCCAGCGTACGAAAAATCGTAGAGTTGGAACTCTTAAACTTTCAAGCAATGGGGTTTGAACTGGAAGGCACTGTGGAAATAGAAGATGGCGAAGAAGTATTCTATGAATTCTTTTACAAGTGCCCCTTCTGGGAATACACCAAAATGAAAGGAATCAAGGAAATGCCCTGTGATATCACCTGTAAATATGACTCGGAAAGAGGAATGGATGACGGTGTTGGACGCTGGGAATGCCTTTCCAGATTAGCTGACGGTGCAGACAAATGTGTTTTCCGTATAAGAGATTTCAAGCACTTTGAAAAGGAAGATGAGATAAAAAAAGTGCTCTATGATAGAACGAGGCTGAATTCCAGGTATACGGAAAGATTTAATGACGACTATTAAACTATAAGTGAAATTTCAAATAAAGCTAAAAGGTGAAATTGTTAAACAATTTCACCTTTTTTTTATAGTTATCCACAAATACTAAACATTTGTTGACATCTTTATGGAATATCATTATTTTGGATATATGAAGAAACAAAGGATTGCTTCGTCACTACGTTCCTCGCAATGACATAACCTCTGTCATTGCGGGCAAAGCGAAGCAATCTATATTTGGAAAAAAGAATATGATGAGAAAGATATTTGCCCTTGTGGATTGCAATAACTTCTACGTATCATGTGAGAGAGTATTCGACCCTTCACTGCGAAAAAGGCCCGTGGTAGTACTTTCCAACAATGACGGCAACGTAGTTGCCCTTTCAAACGAGGCAAAGGAATTGGGCATACCCTTTGGTTCTCCATTCTTTAAAGTAAAGCCGCTCATAGAAAAGCACAAAATAGCTTTCTTTTCATCAAACTACACCCTGTACGGCGACATGTCGCATCGGGTCATGGATATCCTTGCAGATTTTTCTCCGAAAATGGAAATATACTCCATTGACGAGGCATTCCTCTCCCTGGGCAGGATAAGATTAGATCCAACAGAATACGGCAGAGAAATAAGGTCCAGGGTAAAAAAATGGACGGGGATCCCCGTATCCGTGGGCATCGGGCCTTCAAAAACAGCGGCCAAAACAGCAAGCAGGATAGTAAAAAAAAATCCCTCGTACAATGGCGTTTTTGATATCACCGATCACCCCAGGATTGACGATATCCTGGGCAGCATAAGTGTAAGGGACATCTGGGGAGTGGGACCTCAGTACGGCAAGCTTCTTAATAAAAACGGCATTTACACTGCCCTTCAACTGAGGGACGCGCCGGATAAGTGGATAAAAAAAAATATGACCATCATGGGTCTCAGGACAGTTCATGAACTCAGGGGAATATCCTGCATACCCTTTGATGAGATGCCTCCCCCTAAAAAGGGAATTGCAAACTCGCGCTCATTCGGGAAGCCCGTAGAAACTTATGGGGAGATGAGAGAGGCAGTTGCATCATATGTGTCGAAAGCCTCTGAAAAACTGCGCTCACAAAGGGGCGTGGCCCGGTTTATAACCGTATTTATCACAACCAACCGCTTCAAAAACGAACCTCAGTATTCCAACGGGGCCTCATACGAACTGCCCGTACCCACATCACATACACCAACATTGACACACTATGCATCGAAACTTTTAAAAGAGATATACAAACGCGGTTACCGCTATAAAAAGGCCGGTGTCATCCTCACTGAAATTATATCCGGGGACGAGGTGCAGCTGAACCTCTTTGCCCCATACAATAACCTGGTGCGTGACCAGTCGCTTATGTATGCCATTGACGTCATAAACAGGCGCATGGGCCCCAAAACAGTTCACTTTGCAGCAGAGGGAATAAGAAAGGACTGGCACATGAAACGCTCATTTTTATCAAGGCGCTACACAACAAACTGGAAGGAAATACCCGTTGTTAAGGCATAGCATATTAGTACCCCATGTACCATATCTCTTTGTAACTATAAAATGAACTCTTTGTACTTCTTTTTTGAAAGGGGGTCCCTTAATTCAGGATTTAACTCAATGAGATGTTCTATTATAAACATGCGATTTTTTATTTCCCTGTGGGGAATTGTCAAATACGGGGAATCAAAAATGATATGATCAAATAATAGTATGTCCAGGTCAATTATCCTGGGCCCCCCGGGGATTTCCTTCACCCTGCCCATTTTATTTTCAATGGCCTGCAATGCCTCAAGTAATTCTTCAGGGGAATATTCGGTCTCAATATTTATAATTTGATTGAGGAAATTGGGCTGGTCAAGATAATCTACAGGTTCAGTTTCTTTTATAGAACTGGAACTTGCAACATAGACCTTCGAATCGCTCTTAAGATATTCAACTGCTTCTTTTAAATTATCTTGCCTGTTACCAATATTTGTTCCAATACCAATGTATGCAACAGCCATAAATTACCCACCCCATCCTTTAGAATGCGGCAGGATTGCATGGTTTTTAAAACCAAACAATCCTTACAGTTTATCCCTGAAATCTTCACCGCCAAGGTTAATAATTCTGCACATCTCTTTAATCCTTGAGAGAATTCTTCCGCCAGAAATTTCCTTGATAGATTGAAGGGGATTATTATTGGATGTAAAAATAGTAAACTTCTCAGATTCATACCTTGAATCAACCAGGTTATAAAGCGTCTCCTGCTCCCATTCTGTATCCCTGGAAACACCAAAGTCATCTATTACGAGGATATCAACATCTGAATATTCCTGTTCAATATTAATGGCTTCTCCATACCTGGATGAACCTACATTAAAAGTGCTTTTGAGCTTACCGAAATAATCCCTTGAAATACTCATGAACCTGCCCTCGGTTGCATGGCGTATAATCAGTTCAGTAAGTACAATAGAGGAAAGAAGGGTTTTCCCCGTTCCCGGGGGACCCCACAGGTACAGGCCCTTGTTAATATGGGGAAATTTTATCACAATATCATAGGCTGCTTTTTTTGCCTTTGACGCCATTTCATTTTTCACTTCAAAATCACTAAAAAATTTCCATCTATACTTCTTATCAATGCCGGATCTTTTATATATATTATTAATCCTGTTGATCTTCATCCTCACCTGTCGGCAAAAGCAGACTTCTATCTCTTCCCCTTTAAAATAGTAGTAGGGCTCTTCACCACTGCAAACACATTTCGGCTCAACGCACCTTGGACAGGGGCTTAAAGGGGCTTCACCCATTTCATTAAAGTGACTGTCATGGATAACTCCGGTATTGTCACAAAATGAGCAAAATTCACTTTTAATCTCTTTTTTCTTCACCATTTTTCATTCTCTATCGAATAATATTCTCCTATATTTTCTTTCACAGTAAAAAACTGTCAACAAAATAAAAATTCTTGAAATACTCTAAGTATTTATATATATATTAAGATATTCCCGATTAATTTGAGGCAGTAAATATGGAAAAAATAAATCAATTTTTAGTTTGTTTATGTCGAAAATTAACTAAATAGATGTTTTTCCAAGAAATTAAGAAAAGAGGTACATTATGAAACGAACAAAAATTAAGATGAAATTATTCTTATTATCCATTTTTACTATAATGATAGCAATATCCCTGAATTCTGATGTTTTTGCTCAAACCGGTAAAGAAAAAGAAAAGGATAAAAAGGAAAAGATATCAAAGGATATAAAAAAAGAGAATGAAGAAGTCAAAGGCTGGAGAATTAAAGATTATAAGCCATATATCAGGGCCATAAAGGAACTAGAAAAATTAAACAAGGAGTACTCTGATAATATCTTAAAAATGGCGATAGATGAGTTTTCAACAGGCATTGATATTCTTGATGATATGGAAAATGATGTTCTCAAGTACAGTGAAGGGTTAAAAAGTAAAAAATATCTCAATGAAAGATGGTACTGGCAGGAAATCGACAGAAAACGAGGGCAAAAAAGAAAAATTTACATGATGAAGCGCAAGGCAAAGCTGAAGGCTATTACATTCTTCACAAGGGCCATAATGAATATTGATAATATCAGATCAAATACCGTAAGACAGGACTCCAAATTTATCTCTTTTCAGACGCAGCTCTTTCAGATATATGTTTCCACAAACTATGACCTTCATAACTTTAAGCCCTGTATACCAATTCTTGAAAGGTACATTACCCTTTCGGACAAGGCAAAAAAAGATGTATGGGCATATAAATATCTAACAAGCTGTTACGGATACATGGAGAAGGTTCTGGAAAAAACCAGAATTTCAACTGAAGATCTGGTCCTGTATTATAAGCACAAGAAAAACAGAAGCATGCTCAGGGCTGTTGAATTAAAATACGGAGTTGATTCTCCTCACTTTAAACACCTGCAGGCAATTGTTGAAACCGATGAGAAGAAAAGCCAGATGATTAATGACTTTAAATAACAAGAAAAAAATATTATTATAAAAAAAGGCGGCATCTGAAAATGCCGCCTTTTTTATTCTCCTGATAATATTTTTCATTGGTACATTGGCAATTTCTTATATCTATACTTTTTACCATCAAATATAACATCTATCCTTATTACCCTGTTTTCAGGTATGAAAAGTCGCATCGGTTTAGGCTGGTATATGTTATTAGACCTGAAATATCTTTTCAGCTTACTATTTAATTCCCATCTTTCAGTCCTGATAATATGGTATCTTCCCGATACAAGATTTAACTTACTTTGCCTTGCCGAAAAAGACATTCCCGTCCCTGTTCTTCCAATATACTTACCATTAATATACATCTTATAGAAAACATACTTTTCATCAATTCTCCTGATTTTTTCATTAAAATTGTCAGTCAGATTTATTAGAACATTATACTTTCCCGGAATTATATACTTACCTTTACGAGAGTATTGGTAAAGGTTTTTCATAACACTTACGTCGACAACTTCTGTTTCATTACCGTTTGTCACAAATATCATTCTGCAATCAAGTGAGTCCTTTATCCTAATGTCACCATTAATGGAAATGGGGATCCTGTTCCCGTTAAAATTCAAATATCTCTGTTGCTCCGGGATTTCAACATAAACCACCTTTCCATTAATTAAATCATAATCTAGAACATTATCCTTTACAGATAAATTGATTTTATTAAGCGATACCCGATAAAGCTTATTATGGGCTGTCTGAAAATAGATAACTCCCTTAAAGCCGGAAAGCTTTATTATCTTTTTTATATCATGATCTGCCGGGATCTTATCACTGAATTTTAATCCGCTTTGAACATTATAATAGCCGGCAAAAAGGGATTCATCATCCTCAAAGCCCATATAGTAAAGCTCACTGTCACTGAAGAATAGATGTTTTACTTTAAAATTAATTGGGAGGGCCTCTGTGGTGCAGTTAAAATCACTTCGCCCGTGAGTATACTTTTTTCTCCAAACATTATTATAAGAGTCATACCTTGTGGGACTGCACATTCTATCAGAGGCATTTACGTCATTTATATTTCCAGAACCAACCTGGGACAAGGGCCTGGTGCATTTTTTTATATATATCTTACCTTCCCTTAAGAAGCAGGAACTTATAGTTGAGTTATCAGTCCACTCATTCTTTCTATGTTCCCCATCCCGGGAATATATTACACCGGAGAAAAGCACCACGCAAAATAATATCATGGCACATATAGTTTTAAAATCACTGTTATATTTCATCTCAAATATTTAAATATATTCAATATTAGATTCTGGAGAATCGGCTTTTAAATTCCGTTTTGTAAATTTTGGTCCCCAGGTCATTCTGCTTTTCCAAAATCTCCTTTAATATTGCAGGGGAAGTTAAGGGGTTAATTGTTACGGCTCTCTGAATAACAATATTCTGATAAAAATAATTTGGAGAATCAATCATTGTCCTTGAAACAAAGCTGTTATCATCTTTTCTTACCGCCTTGTGCATCTCAATATTTAATTCATTGAGCTCCATATTTATCTTATTTATTTTATAAAATATCTTTTTATTATTACCGGCATTCATTTCTGCATCCATATCAATCTCCATTTTCAGGGACTCAAGCTTTTCACGTACCCTTTTTGGCACAAACCTGTAATTGATAATAAACAGTTCCGGATGGTTCATGAGCTCAAAGTTATAGTGAACCTCAATGAGGCCCCTTAATACAGATGTTATTTCAAATGCATGGTCAAGGAGAAGCTTGAAACCCTCCCTGCCGAAAATTTTCAATGTTGTCCATGGTTTCAAAGCTGAGAATTGACGTGACCCTTCAACAGTAAACCTGCCAAGGTCAACAGAATCCTGCCTGATAATGTAATTGGAATAATGCTTTGCATGATCCATATCTTTTTCATTGCGGAACAAAACCATCCCCATGGACACGGGACAATATAAAAGCTTATGTGCATCAATAGTTACTGAATCCGCTTTATCAATGCCATTAAAAAAATATCTATAATCTCTAACCAAAAGGACTGCCCCGCCCCATGCAGCATCAACATGATAGTATATATTATGTTTTTTTGCAATCTTACTGATGGCATAGAGATTATCTACATTGCCTGTTTCAGTGCTACCGGCAATTCCAACCATGGCAAGTATCTTAGTCTTTTCCGTTCCCCTTTTATTGGCCTCAAAAATATCATTGCATACTTTTTTTAGTTTTCGAATGTCAATCTTATTTTTATGGTCAACGGGTATCCTGATAACATTGTTTTCACCAATACCTATAATTCTGGCAATCTTATCAAAAGAATAGTGTCCCCTTTTTGATACGATTATAACGGCTCTACTATAACCATAATGGCGGTAAGCTTCACTTATACCTGCTTTACGAATACCGGGAAAATTGTTATCGGGCGGGAAAGCCTTGTTCCTGGCAATTAACATTGCAGTTAAATTTGCAAGTGTCCCGTCAAGTGTCACAGCGCCCAGTGAGATTTGTCTTTCCTGAACTTTTTCCTTATAATATTTAGAATCCCTGTCGTAAACAAGCCTGTGCATCCAGGAAATAAGCTCTCTCTCAACAAAAGTGGATGATTTTGCAGATTCAATTTTTACCTGGTTCTGGTTTAATGCAGCAATAATCATCTCAAGAAGGATCATATAGTAGGGTATTGCACTGGTCATATGTCCGATGTAGTACGGATTTCCCACCTTCACAGAATGCGAAATAATCTTGTTCTTAATTTCTGATAAAACATTTTTCAAAAGATGCGGCCGTTCCGGAATAACAACATCGGAAAAAATCTTTGCAAGATCGGGCAATGATATGGAACTGTGGATTCCACCTTTTTCCCGGAAAAAATTATGGATGAGATCAAGCAATTCTCTACCAAACTCTAAGAATTTATCAGGGGAATCTGGCATGATAAAGAGCTTTCTCAGATGCTCCATATCTGCTGTTACGATGGGTTTCTTCTTCTCTGACCTCTTAATAAGATTCATTGATCCTACCCCTAAAATATTTGTCTTGCCGATAACATCGTTCTTGTTTGTATGTTTTTCACATCAAATTGAGTCAACAATAAATTTTCAAAATACACCTGGATCAAACAAAATCAATAATGCATTAAACATAATATTACAAATGTTGATATTTTTTTACCGGAAAGTCAAGAAATTAATTGACAGAATTATGTCACATAGTATAATAGTATGAAATTATTTAAAGTATGAATCTGCTCACCTGCTGTTTAGCAGGAGAAATTTTTTTATTTTTTTTTACTAAGGTAATATTATCTTTTTACGACAATAATATTAGTAGTGAAAATATGAACCAATAACAAGGATATGTCATAATGAATAAAAAAATTCTCAAAAATCATTTATGGAAGTTCCCTGAGTATATCGAATTTGAAAAAGTATCTGAATATGTTGAAAAATTCAAAGATTCAGATCCAAGCTCAAAATTCACTTTTGACCTGAGTAAAACAATCGATATGCACTCATCATTTCTGGGTTTCTTGATAAATGTTAAAGACCTTACCGAAAAGAAAAGAGGTAACCTTGAACTAATAATTTCCTATGCTTCCGGGAAAATACTGGGAATGAATAATCTTCTGGATTTTTTCCCCAAAAAAATGACATCAATGACAAACAAAAAATCTGCCTGACAAATTTCTATTCATCAAATTTTAAAGAACAGCATAATCTTACTAAAGGATCAACCTGCCCTTTCATCAACTGCCTATATTGGTGCGCAAAATATCTATTTTATACGAAATCCTCACAGGTTCTCAATTAAAACTGATAACCCCAAAAATAAAGATAAAAATAAATTGACAAAATCAATGAGTATTTTATTTAATAAAGAAATACTAAAATGTCTTCAATATTCTTTTAGTTAAATCAAAACATAATTATAATCAAGATAAAAAATAATACCATGCAGGTTCAAAAAATGATGTTCACCGATGACCAGATTGAAACCGTCAATGAAATCTTAAAATCCATCGCCCACCCCATTAGATTAAAAATACTCTGTTTTCTCATGGAAAATGAAAAAAATGTGGGAGAGATAGAACAACAATTCGGCTCCACAATATCGAACATATCACAGCACCTTACAATATTGAGAAAGGCAAAAATAATCAATAGAAGGAAAGAAGCAAATTACATGTTTTATTCCATAGAAGATAAAAACATGCAAAACCTGTTAAATTCAATTAAAACAAACTTCTGCGAATAACCACCTACTCAAATATCTTAAGTATATTATCAGCCTGGAAATACCTTTTGCCCTGACGTAAAAAGCAATATGCCAAAATATAGTTTTTATTACCGTACTTAATTATCTCCTGTGGCAGGATCTCCCTGACTGTTTCATTTCCATGGGAATCGGAATATCTTATCTTTGATACTTCGCCAATGGTTATTTTTCTAAAGATCTTAGTGTACTTATTTACTTTTTTTATTATCCTGGGCTTAATGAATTTCCCGTGTAAATCGAGAAGATCCGAAAGGTCCCAGGAATCATCCGGGTCAAACTGATTTACAAAACTCTTAAATATCTCCATGCATGCCCTGGCATCGGAAAGCGCCCGGTGATGATTAAGATTAATTCCAAGGTGGGTGCAAATTGTTTTAAGCTTGTGGTTATGAAGCGAAGGGAAAGCATGCCTTCCCAGCCTCACAGTGTCAATTGATTTAAGGCGCGGTGCCTTTTTCCCATACTCCTTGTAAGCCTGGTCCAGGAAAGTTAAGTCAAAGATTGGACCCTGTATAACAAGAATTGAATCGCCAATAAAATCGGTTATATCATCTAAAATATCTTCAATCTTTGGGGAGGATGCAACCATGCTGTCAGTTATGCCGTGAATGGAAATTACATCATCAGGTATATCAATTTCCGGATCAACAAGGGTTTCATAGACATCAATTATTTTATCCAATGAAAAACGCACCATACCAACTTCAACGATCCTGTTAAATATGGGATTGGAACCTGTAGTCTCAAGGTCAAGAGCGCAAAAGACCACTTCCGACATTTTTTGATTTTTCATCAGTGAATCGTCCTGTTTAAAATTCACCAATCATCCTGATCTCTGTGTCCAGGACAACATTGAATTTGGAGGAAACTTCCTCCTGAATAAGCTTAATAAGGTTTAGTACATCCATTGATGATGCTTTATCATAATTTATAATAAAATTGGTATGCTTTTCAGAAACCATTGCCCCGCCAATCCTTTTACCCTTCAAACCTGCATCTGCTATTAGCTGCCAGGAAGAATGGCCTGGTGGATTTTTAAAAACCGATCCCGCCGAGGGATAGGAAAGGGGATGTTTTTCCTCTCTTTCTTTTAATATATCACCAATGTTCTTTTTTATATCATCAATATTGCCGGCCCTGTTGAGCCTGAAATAACAACCACATACAATTGAATTCTCCTCAAGGTTAAACTTCCTATATGATGACATCTCTTTATCAATCTTCAGGTTTTTGCTGGTTCCACTGGAATCTATAACGTCAATACTCTCCAGGATATCAATAAAAGTTCCCGTATCAGTTCCGGCATTCATCATAATGCCGCCGCCAAGGCACCCGGGAATTCCCGCCATAAATTCCATTCCTCCAAAACCCTCTTGCAATAGGAAATCTATAAAATTTTCCTTTTTTACTGATGCATCGGCATATACAATATCTTCATTGTGAACTTTTATATTACCGTTAATATTATTTCCTTCACTTACCCTTAAAACAATCCCCCTGATACCTTTGTCACCTGCAAGCAAATTCGTGCCGCCCCCCATCACAATTAAGGGAATATTCTCGTCTCTTGAGAGTCTCATTATTCCGGGTATGGATTCATTATCTTTTGGAAATACAATTATATCAGCTGCCCCGCCTGTTTTAAATGAAGTATAATCCTTCATGTACTCATTTAATTTAACTGAGCCAAGTTCATTGAGGCCTTTTATAAGGCCTTCGGAATATTTGAATCCATTTTTTGACAAAATTTTGACCTCTTATCCTAAATTGTCTTTTCATAAATTCTATTTTCACTTTTTCTGTCAATAATATTAGCAATATAGAGCTATTTCTTAATAATCAAGCATTTTCCTTTTTTTATGAATGATCTAAAATTTACTTGATTTTTTTCAAAATTCAAATAAACAATAATCCTTATAAAAATAAATAAATAATGAAAAGAAGAGGTTTAAATGCAAAAGAAATATCAAATAAGGATTATAATGATTATTGTATTCTTCTCTTTGCCAATATTTTTAAATGCGAAATATTTCAGTTCAGGGGAAGTTTATAATAAAATCATTGGTAGAAATGAAATCAGAATTGGCATTTCAAAACACTATCCCCCGTTAAATTTCAATTCGGGCAAAAAGGGAGTTGAAATGTTAATTGCAAAAAATCTTGGCAAATTTTTAGGTGTCAGGGTAAAGCTTATTCCATTGAATTTAAAAAAGTATGTCTCTTCAATTCGAAACAACAATGTGGACATTATAATTGCCGGGCTATCAAGAAACCTTGTGCGGGCAAAAAGAATATGGTTTTCCGTTCCATACATTACAATAACGCCGGGAGTCCTTGCCTCAAAAAGAATTATTCCCGAGACAAAATTCAGCGAGGATTTTGAAGCGGAGCCCATAAAAACACTCTGGGATTTAAAACGTCTAAACAGGTTTAAGATTGCCGTAAAAAAAGGAAGCTCATATGAGTACCTTTTAAAAATTAAATTTCCTTCCATGTCAAAAGTTTACGTTAAGACAAATGATGAGGGAATGATGCTTTTAAACAATGGAAAAGTCCATGGCTTTATACATGATTCGCTGTATTTACAGTATCTTTACAGGAAAAGCGGAAAGCTCAGGAGCAGATATAAACTGCTAGAAGGGGGAAAGCAAAACGAAAAAATATGTATCGGCCTGCCCTTTGGCGATACAGTATTGAAAAACCAGGTTGATACTTTCATTGATGAAATTATCCGCCAGGGACTAATCAATTCATGGCTTGAAAAACATAACAGATAATAATTTTAGGAAAGAGGAACTATGAACAGGAAAATATACAGGCTGATTATAACTTTTGCAATATTGACTTTTACATTATGGGGGAATATTGTCCTATCTGCAAATATTGACCCCCTTCTGGAAAAAATTGACCTTTCGGGATTTTTAAGAATGAGGTCGTGGTATATGTCGAGCAAAGTATCGGTGCCGGGCAAATTTGCACCAACTGATACGTACAAACAGGTTAACTACCAGGACATGTTTTTCAGAAACAGGCTTTATCTGAAATTACTGCCGGAAATCCAGATAAGAACTGTTTTTGACATCAGCGCCAAGTTCGGCAAAAGTGATTTTGGAATGGGCAGCGGCAGTACAAACTTAATCACAAGGGATGTTTACGCAGTTATCAGGCCCTTCAAATATTCCGAACTCTCCGGTGGATTAAAGCCTTTCAGCCTCAATGGCGGATATATACTGGCGGCAGACGCGACGGGTGTTCAATATGACCATGCCTTTTTTAAAAAGAAGGTTAAAATAAATTTAGGCATAATACAGGCATTTGATGATGCAGACGACAGTTTTGGCGATGCATCAGATCCTCCTAAATATGCCGATGACAATATTTTTATTGTTGGCACAAAGTTAAACCTTATTTCCGACCTAACATCTGAGATATACTATGTTTATGAAAATGATGAATTTACATCTGGTAACAGTACCTCCGGTGATACACGAAAATCTTCACTTCACTGGGTTGGCTTTCACAACAAACTTGTATTCAGCAGTTTCAGTGTTAAGTTTGGCGGCATACTCAATGCCGGTAACGTAGAAATCAGACAGGAAGATAATTCATACAAAAAGACAAATATTGTTTCGGGGCTATGGGAATTTGACCTGGGCTTTAAACTTATGGACATAAACATCAACCTTGTCCTTGAAGGCGCAACGGGTGACCCCAATAACACGGTATCGGGAAGTTCATTTCAGGATATTAAGGCAGCGCACAGCTTTTCCCTCATTGCAGTAGACAGTACCGGAGGTATAGCACTGAGGGGCGCGGGAGAATCTTCATGGTACGGTTTATACGGCACGGGCATTAAACTGCAGTATACACTTTTAGATACGGTAATTTTAAAACTTGACATACTTCATTTTGGCACTTTAAAAGAACAAACATGGTCCGGAGAAAAATCATCATGGTTTGGAGATGAGATCGATTTTAAAGCTCAGTACAAATACAAAAACATGCTGACGGTATTTTTTACAACCGGTATTTTTATGCCCAATGATGCCTACTTTGCATACGCAAATCATTCTGAAGGCGGTGTCATACTGGAGATTATGCTGGGTGCACAGATTAATTATTGATTTAATTTCAACACCCCTCTAAATCCCCTGGTCCTCAGGATGAGGTTCATGGCAACGTAGGCACAGGATGATGTGCCAAAAAACGTTGCCCAAAGTGGGACTTTATAAGTAAACTAAAAAAATATCTCTCACCCCCCCCTCCGGGGGGGTTGGGGGGCTCTACTTTCCATAAACCATCTCCCCAATTATGACGCATTCCAGTCCAAACGGCAGATATCCCGCATAACCAAGAACGGGCATTTCAAATATAAAAAAGCGTGAAACAAAGGGAACAGAATAGATCCACTTTGCATAACTGTAGTAATTCCACATCTCCCAGAAAAAACCGCAAATGAGAGCGGCAATACATGCACATACTAAAAAGCTCCATTGCCCTTGATTCAAATCCGAAAATATATGCTTTTCATTAAACAGGACCTGCAGGCATATTATAATAACTCCCGGGGCAACCCATAACAGGGGAAACAGGTAGTTGGGATAAATACCCATCAGTAACAGTGCCATACTGAAGGAAAAGAGGCTTAACAATGCAAAGAGCTTCCCCTTCCCCGTTTTAAAGGTTGCCCAAGAATTAAAAGGAATGGTAAACCGATTAAAGGTCATAAGATATTCACGTGTGCTCAGTACGGCAGGAAGTACCGTTGAAAATGACAGGGTTGCCAGTATAAAATAAGTAAGAGAAGAGAAGGATTGAGCTTCAACGTAATGCCAGTTTTGTACAAATCGATTAAGAAATTCAAAGAACCACCAGAAAACCGCACTGACAGGGAATAGCAATAAAAACCTTTTAGGTTTATCCGTTAACATACACTGCCCTTTTCTCCTGTAAGTAAGGGCATTTATTATGATGATATAAGAAATCCACAGGGGCGTAAACGTATGGACCTGAAAGTCCGCAAAAAAATCAAAGCGTGTCCATGCAAAGAGCCATGACAATGTACAGATGGCCAGGCCAGGGTAGCCCCATTTCGGGAAAGAATACTTTATTTCATCAATCTTCTCCGTGTCTTTCAGCAATACCCTTTTATAATATGATATCCACCGAATTGAAAATGGTATAATTAAAATAATAATTAGCAATATAATCACACTGAAGAATCCCCATGAAAAGGGGGCATGCTCAATATTGCCTGTACGGGGAGGAAATTCAAGATAGGGGCTGATATCATTTCCATCCAGGACCAACCCCAAAAGGGGAAGCCCAACAAGCAAGATAACAAAGATGGAAAATCTTAGTATTTTGTTTATCATAATAACAAAAAAACCTCCCCCT
>JBHPHB010000053.1:0-16679 GCA_042569985.1 Spirochaetota bacterium
AATCCCTATCTATATTCTTTCGCAATAATTTTTACTGTTGCAGCCCTTATATTAAATTATAAATTTAATTTTTTTTACTCGTTAAGGTACAACAGGTTAAAATCAATCAGCATCTTTTACTATTTCATATTTTATGCCATCCCTTACTTTACCATATCATTCGCCCAGATATTTTTACAAAAAAAATATGACAGGCTTAGTGATTATCAATTCTGGCTTAGAAGTATTGTTTTCATTTTTTTAATTGCTTTTGGTTCCAGTGCATATTTCAATAACGTGATTAAATTATTTTCATTTGCCAGAAATGAATACAGGTATATGTGGAGGATATTTACCGAGGTAAAAAAAAGTATAGTTTGTTTGATACCATTAATTATTTTCAAAAGATTTAATGACAGAAGTATGAATAACCTATATGGTTTAACTTTTAAAAATTTTGATTTTAAGCCATATTTGTTGCTCTTATTAATTGTATTACCACTAATTATCGGTGCATCATTTAACAGTGAATTTTTAAATACATATCCAGTATTTAAATCATGGAAGTTTTCAACTGCATTCAGTCTTACAAAAACCCGGATGTCAGTAATATTCGAAACAATCTATTTACTTGATTTTGTAATTGTGGAAATGCTTTTTCGGGGAGCATTAATTATTGGAATGATTTCTATAATTGGCAAAGATTCAGTTTTACCCATGACTGTGACATATGTATTTTTACACTTTGGAAAACCACTGGGTGAAGCCATAAGTTCAGCCTTTGGCGGTTACATACTGGGTATCATAGCATTGAATACGCTCAGTATAATGGGAGGTTGTTTCCTGCATATAGGTGTTGCTTTTCTAATGAATATCTGCGCACACATTCAATATTTATTTAAATTTAAATAATCTTGACTTATATACTAATACTCAAACCAATCGAAACCAGATCATCAATAAAATAAAATTTATGCTTTTTTATTTCTTCGAATTTCAATCAACAAAAAAAGAACGACTAAGGCAGCCCCTGTAAATGCCGTAAGCAAAGTATACAGTTCCAGTTTCCCAAAACTTTGGGGAATACGGTTCGCAAGATATATTACTTCATCACCAACAACAGCGGATGTTTTAAATGGCCATATCATCCAAAGTGATCCCATGACAAGCCCTACTAAAAAACTCATAGTTATGTCGTGCCATTTTTTTAGCAGGTAATTTAACAATTTACTAAAGGCGATTAAACCGAACAAACACCCAGCAGCAAAGACAGCAATAACTGTCAAATCCCGATTAACAATTGCAATGAGAATTTTAAAATATCCTCCCATGAGAAGCAATAGAAATGATCCACTAACCCCGGGCAGTATCATTGCAGATATTGACACAGCGCCAAGGAAAAAAAGGTACAGGAAAAATAAAATATTTTTATCGCTTTTTTTATCGAGATTATTATCGGATGATTCCTTTTTGATTTTTAATTCATGTTTTACTTTGGCCTTCTCTAACATTGCATCACCGGAAACAGCCGTGGACACTGCAAAAACCGCTGCCATTGCGATTATTGCCGAAAGAAATACGGTAAAAGTTTTTTTTCTGATAAGCCTGTATGGTGCGATAACAGAGACCAGCACCAGGCCAAAAAACAATCCATATGTGGGATCATGCCAACTTTTAAGTAAATAGGTCATTAGTTTTGCAAATGCAACTATAGCTATTAATGCACCAATCATTATTGTAGATAAAAAAAGCGCGTCAATTCTCTTCATTTCTTCTTTGAAGCTTTCAAGACCGGTTTTATTAAAACGAAAAATTCCAAAAACAGCTTTTATTGTGGTGAGAGATATATTATTGATTGCTGAAATTATACGCTCATATATTCCCAGGACCAGAGCCATTGTCCCTCCTGAGACTCCGGGAATTATATTGGCAATTCCAATTACTGCCCCGTCAAACAGGTACTTGATGAATGTCATCCTTCCTCCATATACAGGAAAGACGGCTTTAAGCCGTCTTTAAACTCATTTAATATTATATATCTATTTACCAAGCATCTCACCTGCAAGTTCCGATGCTCTCTCGATTGCTTTATCCAATAATTCAGGGTTATTACCCCCGGCCTGTGCCATATCCTTTCTTCCTCCGCCTTTGCCATCAACTATTTTCACGGCATCCTTAATTATTTTACCGCAATCAATGCCATTCTTTACAGCATTTTTAGTTGCAGCAAAAAGCAGAAGGGCTTTACCGTTATTGTCTGAACCAAAAATTACAACCGAATTCTGCTCGCTCGATCTTATTGAATCTGAAATTTCGCGCAATTGATCAACATCAGCTTTATCAAAAATATAGGGTATTATTTTTATCGAATTTACTTCCCCGGCACCATTCATTATGGAATCAATATTTGACGAAATATTTTTTTTCTTTAATTTAACTAACTCTTTTTCATTACTTTTCGCCTGAAGTGCCACATCATTTACTCTATTAATAATATTATCTTCATCAACATTCATTGTTTCTGCTAACTCTGAAACAATTCGGTCATATTTATTTAACCTTTCAAGAACACCCTTCAATGTTAATGCTTCAATTCTCCTCATCCCCGCTCCAGGTGACGATTCCTTTAAAATTTTAAAAACACCAATCTGACCTGTATTATTAACATGGGTGCCGCCGCAAAGTTCGTTGCTGTAGTTATCCACGCTTACTACCCTCACAGTTTCATCATACTTCTCGTCAAAAACGGCAGTTGCCCCTGCTTTAATTGCCTCATCAGCTTTCATAATTTTCGTGTCAACATCAACATTTTCCCATATTTTAGTATTAACTATATTCTCAACCTCTTGAATCTCTTCATTTTTCATAGCATTAAAGTGAGAGAAATCAAAACGTAACCTATCCGGTTCAACCAGGGAGCCCGACTGTTTAACATGGTCACCCAAAATTTTTACCAGAGCTGCCTGGAGAAGGTGTGTTGCCGTATGGTTTGCCTTTATGAGATTCCTATTCACAATATCTACCCGGGCAGTTACCTCATCACCTTTTTTAAACTTCCCCTTCACTACCTCACCAACATGTATTGTTGTATTATTATACTTCTTTGTATCATTTACAATGAAGCGGTCACCACCTTTTGTAACAATCTCTCCAATATCACCAACCTGTCCGCCCGATTCTCCATAAAAGGGAGTTTCCTTAATGACAATAAACCCGCTCTCGTTTATGCCCAGGCTCTTAACATTCTTCTCAGTATCACTAAGTAATATAATTTTGGATTTATTAACTGTATCTTCATATCCCTTAAACAACGTACTGCCTGCTTCTCTGGCAATCTCCTCAAATGTATTCTCGTTACCATTTTCAGAGCCCTTCCAGCTCTTTTTGCCCCGCTCCCTCTGCTTATCCATCTCTGAATGAAAATCATCTATACTAACATCAAGCTCCCTCTCCTGCGCTATCTCCAGGGTTAATTCAACGGGAAAGCCAAATGTATCATATAGAACAAAGGCGTCTTTTCCAGATATAATTTTCTCTTTATTCTTTTTTTGTGTTTTGATTATCTCCTCAAGCCTGTCCATTCCATTTTCAAGGGTCTCCAAAAATCTCTTTTCCTCAGACATAATTATATTGGTTATATTTTTTATTGCACCTTCAACTTCCGGATAGAAATCTTTCATCATATTTACAACCGGTTCAATTACCTTGTAAACAAAGGGTTCCCTTTGCCCAATCTGCCGGCTATACCTTAATGCTCTTCTTAAAATTCTTCTAAGAACATATCCCCTTCCTTCATTTGAAGGATAAATGCCATCGGATATTGCAAAAGTCAGGG
This sequence comes from Spirochaetota bacterium, assembly GCA_042569985.1. Taxonomy (GTDB): domain Bacteria; phylum Spirochaetota; class UBA4802; order UBA4802; family UBA5550; genus JBHPHB01. The sequence goes on from JBHPHB010000053.1 coordinate 3,815, forward strand.
CCCTGGAATGCTCAACAATAATTCTTATGGGGTCAGTATTATCACCCTCATACTTCACTCCAGATTGTTCAGATACAAAATCCACAAGTGACTGTAATTCATCTGTCTCAAACACAGAATCAACATCCTGAACCAATACCGCAAGCCTTTCCAAACCCATTCCCGTATCAATACCCGTTTTTGGAAGGGGTGTGAGATTCCCGTTTGTATCCTGATTAAACTGATTAAAAACAAGATTCCAGTATTCAAGAAATCTTTCGCAATCACAACCGGGTGCACAATTTTTGCTGCCGCATCCAAACTCCTCTCCTCTGTCCAAATAAAGCTCAGAGCATGGCCCGCATGCGCCAGTATCTCCAGCGGGTCCCCAGAAATTATCCTTTTTTCCTAACCTGACAATCTTTTCAGGAGCTATACCAATATGTTTATTCCAAATATCATATGCTTCATCATCATCCTTAAATATGGAAATCCATATCTTCTCTTTTGGAAATTTAATTATATTAGTTGAATAATCCCAGGCATATTCGATAGCTTCAGATTTAAAATAATCACCAAAGGAAAAGTTTCCCAGCATTTCAAAAAAAGTCAGGTGCCGCTTTGTCCTGCCTACCAACTCCAGGTCGCTGGTCCTCAGGCATTTCTGCACAGATGCTGCCCTTGCATATTCAAGATCAACAGTCCCTGCAAACATAGGTTTAAACTGAACCATTCCGGCTGTTGTAAAAAGAAGTGTTGCATCATCCTTGGGAACCAGGGAGCTGGAAGGAACAGTCCTATGATCCCTCTCCCTGAAGAAATCGATGAATGAATTGCGTAAATCCTGTGTTTTAAGCATTAATAACCTTTTTCTTATATTAGAGTCATTCTGGAAATAGTTATTATTTTTTCAAGAAAATAATCAACTATAAATTTATGTACCCCGTAAAAATATCAAAGGCGGCAATGAAACTGCCGCCTTTGTTTAATATCATAGATTTTTATATGCTTAAGCTAAAATTGCTTAATAAAATCGACTATAATTAAAAGTTTATCGTTTAGAAAATTGAAACTTCTTCCTGGCTTTCTTTTGGCCGGGCTTCTTCCTTTCAACTCCCCTTGAATCCCTTGTTAAAAATCCGCCTTTTCTTAAATCCTTTTTATTGCTTTCGCTCACCTGCACAAGGCACCTGGCAATTCCCATCTTTATAGCACCGGCCTGGCCTGACCAGCCGCCGCCCATTGTAGTTGCAAAAACATCAAACTGACCAAGCTGGTCAATATATTCCAGTGGCTGTCTTACAATAAGTTCTAATGTCTTTCTTCTAAAATAATTGTTGATGGGCTGCTTGTTTACAGTCATTTTACCTGTACCGGGTGCAAGCCATACCCTTGCAACGGATGTCTTTCTTCTTCCGGTTGCGTAATATCTGTCGGCCATTTAACGTCTCCTCTAATCAATTTTTAAAATTTCAGGTTTTTGTGCATCATGCGGATGCTCACTACCTGAATATATTTTAAGATTTTTTAAAACTTTCCTTCCAAGTCGATTTTTCGGAAGCATTCCCTTAACTGCACGTTGTACAACCAGCTCAGGTTTTTTTGCAAAAACCTTTTTAATATTGGTAAATTTATCGCCACCTGGATAACCTGAATGGCTAAAATATTCCTTTTTTTCAGCTTTGTTACCGGTTAGGGCAATCTTTTCGGCATTTATAACTATTACGAAATCCCCCATGTCCATATGGGGTGTAAATTCAGGTTTAACTTTGCCGCGAAGTATTTTAGCAATTTCTGTTGCCAAACGCCCTAAAATTTTCCCTTCGGCATCAATTATGAACCATTTCTTATCGATTTCAGAAGCTTTCATTGAATATGTCTTCTGTATTGCTTCCATTTTCTTGTCCTTGCTTATCAAATTTATTTTTTTGTCAAATTTTTTAGAATGTATCAAAATATATTTTTGCTTTTTCCTGTCAATTAAATATTAAGTATTTTTAATATTTTTACTATTCTGGTAAATTCAAACTACAGCTATTTTCATGGAATGTTACTCAGTAATATCAAATTTTATTTTACTGGTTAATAGTTAATATGATCTTGACATTGAATTTCAGACTACTGTAATAGCAAAATCCTTATACCATAGATTATGAAAAAGATAATACTATCATCGATTTTAGTCATTTTAGTCATCCTAATTACCTTAAGGTATTTCAGGGGACCCTCAGGATCTATTAAAATTTTAAAAACAAATTTCTATAGCGGGAAAACAATTAAATTCCTTGAAAATGCGATTATTCTGAACCCCATCTTAATAAAGAATGACCCCTATAAACATAAGAAAGAGAAAAAAGTATCTAATCCCGGCACAGTTTGTGCGGTAAAATTTTCACCTGGCAAAAAACACTACAAAATATCCACTTTTAAAAGTACAGAAGATGCTATAAAAAAGAATTTTCGAATAACACACAGGGGAGCATGCGGCACATGCTCCACATTGAAAGACCTGGCTGTTTACATGAAACAAAGAAACCTGACAACGCCTGTTAGAAAATGCTCTTCCATGGTTGCCTTTAAAACCCGGTCCATAAATTGCTTAAAGAAACTGGGCTTCACCGATTCCTGTGCCCAAACATGGTACTTTAATGCACTTAACACTGCAAGGCAGTGCCTGGGAGTATGCCTCATATCATGGCTTGTCAATGAACCCTTTAATAAAAAAGACGGCTCGCTGAATAAGTGCCTTGCCTGCGATGAGAAAAAATCGGGGCCAATATTTCAAAAAACTGCTGGCAGGATCCGCCGTAACTCCGGGCTAACAACTGCAATTAAAAGAGGAAAGTCGGAAGTATATCAATTGAAGCATGATTACAGATAATACATCATTAATATGATTAAATCTTATTCGTAATTATTCTTTTCTGCTTTTCCCTGGCTCCCTTATTCTTTTCCACAAATATCTTCTCGCCGGAAAACGGATCCAGGCAGGTATGGTACATGAGTGTTGAAAGGGTCGATGGTGAAGGGGTAAAAACCTGCACCTGCTCAGGCGTAATATGCAATTTTTTGGATATGAATTTTTTCAGGGCTTTCATATGTTCCATTGTGCTGCCCGGGTGAGCCGCAATAAAATAATAAGTTAGAAACTGCTTTTTTTCAGATTTACGGTTCAGTTTTTCAAACAATTTTTTAAAGGCAAGGAGGCTTGAGGTATCAGGTTTACCCATGCATTTAAGCACATTGCTTTCGCTATGCTCAGGAGCCAACTTTAGCTGTCCCGAAACATGATACCTCACCACATCCTCAAGGTATGCCTCTCCATCTTCAGCATCATGCATAACCAGATCATGTCTCATGCCCGAAGCAACAAATATTTTTCGTATCTTTTTAATGGCACGAACCTTTTTAAGCAGGGCCAGTAGTTTCTCATGTGATACATCAAGGGATGAACAAACTTCAGGGAACACACATGCCTTATCAATGCACATGCCGCCCCCTTTCTTGCGGCATTTCATGCCGTACATATTTGCTGTGGGGCCGCCGAGATCGGGTATTATTCCTTTAAAACGGATGTGCTCTGTCATTGATTCAATCTCATTTACGATAGAAACATTACTTCGGGAAATGACCTCCCTGCCCTGGTGAATGTTTATTGAGCAGAAATGGCATCCGCCAAAACAGCCGCGGTGAGTGGTTACTGAAAACTGAACCGTCTCCAATGCCTTCACCTTTCCCTCTTCATTATGGAGTGGGTGTACATCACGCTCATAGGGAAGTCCGAAGATGCTATCAAGCTCTTCCATTGATAGTGATTGGGCGGGCGGGTTCTGGACAAGGTACTTGTCCCCATGCTTCTGAATGAGGACTTTGGATTTACGGAAATCATTATTTTTATAGAAGGCAAGAAACATCTCCTGAAATTTATGGGGATCTGAAACTACCTTCTCAAAAGGAGGAATTTCTTTTGAATCGTCTGGTATCCCATCAGAACGATAACAGATACCCCTTATATTCCGATAATCTTCCTTGTCCCTCAATGCACATGCCAGTTCAATAACCTGGCGCTCGCCCATGCCGTAGACCAGAATATCTGCCTTTGCATCAAAGAGTATTGAACGCCTAATTGCATTATCACGAAAATCATAATGGGCAATTCTGCGCAGGCTTGCCTCAATTCCACCGATAACTATGGAGGCGGTATTTTTGTAATATTGACGAATTAAGTTTGAATAGGCAATAACCGCCCTGTTGGGCCTTCTTGTATTCATACCCCCGGGTGTAAGGTCATCTCTCTTTCTCCTTTTACCGGAAGCTGTAAAATTGGATATCTCCGAATCCACCGATCCCGAAGTAACTCCCCAGAAAAGCAGCGGTTCCCCCAGGCGGGTTATATCAGAGTCGCTTTGCATATGGGGCTGGGAAATAATACCTACCCTGAAGCCCGCATCAATGAGCATGTGCCCAATTACAGACACCCCGTTACCGGGACTGTCTAAATATGCGTCACCGGTTACAAGAACCACGTCAAGTTTATCCCAACCCAGGGATTGTATCTCTTCAATTGTTGCAGGTATAAACATAAGTACAGCCTCGTGAAAAAGTCAGAGTTCAATGCCAAAATGATTTAGCATGAACCTGTTAATTATCTTCCCAAAAGAATTAAATTCTCCCGGCATGTGATAACGGACAATACTATTCCATGTAACTGAATGGTCTGAAAACTTTCCCTTTGAAAGTGTGCCGCCATAGAGAAGTTTGCAAATCCTGAGGCCATTCACTATTTGAATCGAATCAGATATTCCATTCTTTTTTGCAATTTCACCATGGTTCTCAATACCTTCAAAGCAGCTAATATAAAAGTGAATATACTTTTGATGTTTGAATTTAATATCATTGAATGAAAAAATGTAATTGATATCACCTGTCTTATACTTTGATAAATCTGGACCAGCATATATTATTTCCGAATTATAGCTTGTGAGATGATTTTTTTGTGACTCAAAAGAATCCTTTATGTCTTTCTCAACATTTAAGTCCACATTCAGGCAATGGCTTTCTATGAGTAGAAAAATATAGTATAATGCATCCTGTGAATGTTCTCCCAAATTGTCTAATGTAAAATTAATTTTCTCCATGAACTGAGAATTCCATCCTCCATAATAATAAGGTCACTAAATCTTGTGAAATACGTAATGGCAAGTAAAAACCCGAGGTTATTGAGTGCTGTTAAAACACCTAATAGTTTATTACAATGGAAAAATTAATATCATTGATATCATATCCACCCTGATCAGTATGATAATCACCAGAACCCATATTTACATCGGCAAATTTATAATAGGAATACCAAAACTTCAATGTAGCATATTTAAAAAGATGAGTATATATTCCAAGATTTAATAATATATTTCCGTATATACCTTTTCTAACTGACCACTGGCCTTCGGCAAAAGCACCTACACCAAAATTTTGATTCATAATTATAGAATATATTCCCCCAAGGGTTAATTGACCAACAGGTATTACTTCATTTTTAATATTATTTTCTTCTACTATAGTATTATTTATATCAGTCATATCTATATTATTTGTGTTACAATTTCGGATATCCATACCGGCTCCAACATTCACGTATAAAGTTCTTAGCGTAGCATAAGATCTATAAAGTGTTACTAATTTGCCAAAAAAACCTATGTTGAATATAATGGTATGATATTTGTATTCTTCATAATCTTCATATTCTACAATTGTATCTCCACCTGCATATTGTTCATCCACTATTGAAACAAAGTTACCTTTATATGAATGATAAGCATAATCCAGAAAAAACATAAAGGTACCTTTAGATGAACTTTTCTTTAATTTAATTCTTTGTGGCCCCTTATAATCATGAATTGTCAAACCGTCATAATATTGGTAATATATTATTGCTTTATAAAATGAAAACTGATTATGTTTTTTTGATAAATATTCCTGAAAAACCTGATTCAATCCCTGGAACAAAAAGTTAAAAGGGCCAAGATTTTCAACAAATAAGCTTAAAGCATGTCCATAGCCTGTTTTATCAGTATCTACCATATGTGTGCTAAAACTATGAACATCATCATTATATCCCTCTGCTGTAGGCATCGATTTCATAAAAAAATCAAATCTATATGAAAAGATATATTCAAAAGCAAAAGAAATTTCATCTGTTTTGTTGAAATCTAAATTTAATTTTGTTATTTTTGAAGAGAAGTTTAGAGAGTCCTCCATCATTGGCATTAAATTAATTGAATAAACAGATTGGCTTAAGAGCATTATTATATTAACAATAATAATTAAGGTTATTACTTTTTTCATTTTTTCCTCTCATCATTATTAACTTATTCAGCAGACAGTCAAACTTAGAATAATTCCAAATCGGCGGTAAATATTTTTGATAAGACATTCATTTCTCAAAACTTAGCTTATAATATTAACCATTGTTATTCGGAAAACCAAGCCCTTTTCAGAAATCATCATTCCCTATAAACCACTATAATATTGCCATTATCCAGACTGAAAATAGAAATTACAAGTAAAAATCGATGTTATTGAAGGCTATAAACTTTATTTTGTTATACGGTTTAAAATAGCATATCCCTGTAATCATTAAAGGGTAATAAAATAAATATATCAAACAGTAATTATTAACAATTGAGTATCACTAATACAATCTAAAAATCCGGGTTTACCTGCCGAAAATAATATTATAATACCCAACAGTTCACAGTTTTCATTTCCGTCGTATATTAATTTGTTATTGAAATTTATTATCTTATAATATGTATTAACAGATAATTGAGTTTTCAATTGAATGTGAAATTTTGATATTGCAATTTTTAAAAGATTTTTATATTCTAATTACGGGAGTATTAAAATGAAAAAAAGTATCTGCATATTTTTTGTTATAATCTATCTCTGTCAATTATCGGGCAATAGTCATGCTAAAGTGGAAATCTATCATGATACTGCGCAAAACGTAATAATTAATAAATCTAATTATAATATATATCTTGCATATGACCCAACTGATGAATCTGAACCTTTTGAAAATTCTGACAACAATGTCACCGATTTTAATACCAGCGGTTGCTGGAGTGGATTGAGTTATGGCGGCATATTTGCAGGTACTTTAGGATTTATCATTGGATCAATTTATGGTAACTCCACTGTAAACTGGGGTGATTCAGGTGATGATCTTTTAGTAACATTTCTTATAGGTTTTTATGGCTTTGCAATCGGTGCGGCAGCAGGCATGATTGCAGGCGGATTAATCGGCGGGTTTTTAAAATTTGAAAACAATGGCCTGTCAAAAAATCAAAAAAGCTTTATTGCAATAAAACCATGGATGAATGTAAGAAATGTCAATACTTCTTTCTCAGAAAGCAGTCATGATAAAAGTGAATTTAACTATGGAATTGCAGTTGAGATGATCTATTAAAGAAAGTTTATTATTAGTGATTTAGAATAATTTGCATTCCCTAAATTACCATCTTTTAAAAATAGAAAAACTTCAGAGTAATATAATGAACAAAGATATTAAAATCAATAAATCTGACAAGATTAAACTAAAAATTGAAAAGCTGGTTTATGGAGGAAACGGACTTACCCATGTGGGATCCAGGGCCTGTTTTGTTTCAGATACTGTTCCCGGTGATGAAATAATCGCAGAAATAACCGGTATAAAAAAACAATATTTAAATGCATCAATTGATGATATCCTTTCGCCATCAGACCATAGGGTAGCCCCTCCATGCCCTTACTACAGCCAATGCGGCGGTTGTCAATGGCAGCACATTGATTATGACTATCAACTCTTATGGAAAGAAAAAATATTAATTGAATCATTGGAAAGAATCGGAAAATTCCAGGATTTAAAAATAAACAAGATTCTAGCATCAAAAACTGAATACAACTATAGAACAAGAACCATAATGCAAACAAAGGGAGGTAAAACTCCCGGTTACTTTATGAAAGGCAGTCATAATATAATTCCCGTAAATTCCTGCATGCTACTTGAAGAACCGATTAATACTGCTATTCAAAATCTTTCAGATACAATTCTAAAAATAGCGGCCGAGCAAAATATTAAAGATATTGAATTTCTCTTTTCAAAATATGCAGGCAAAGTAATTGTTTCATTTAATACAAACTCAAAAAGAAAAAGAATAGAACCGGTTATTTATGACACAGTCAACAATAAGATGGCAGATAATGCTGATTTTATTGAGGTAATAAACGATTTTACTTTCCTCAGAAATCCCCGCAGGTTCTACCAGGTAAACTATGTGCAAAATATTAATATGATAAATATTGTGAGAAAATTTTTCTCCCAATTGGATAACCCCAATATTCTTGACCTATACTGCGGCTGCGGAAATTTCAGCCTCTTTCTCGCAGAAAAAAGTACAGTTGTAACAGGAATAGATTTTGATAAGAAAATTATTAAAGAAGCCAGGCAAAACGCAAAGGCAAATAATATATATAACTGTGAATTTCAAACTTATGATATAACAAATCTAAATATTAATATATTTAAATCAAATTACAACTGTGTTTTGCTTAACCCTCCCAGGACCGGGACCTCCGGGAATGTTCTTGAACAAATTTTATCAATAGATCCTGAAATAATTGTATATGTTTCATGCAATCCCGCAACTCTTGCAAGAGATCTAAAAATATTATCAGAAAAATTCAAAATTATTGAAATCCAGCCCCTTGATTTGTTTCCACAAACATATCATATTGAAACAGTGGTAAAGCTTGTTAAGATAAAATGACCGCTGGGTAAGCCCTAACCCGATATAAATACTGTCTTCTTTGTTGGTTTAGGTGCCTTCACAACCATAAACCTCAACAGCTCCTGGCTTTCATTGTACCAGCAATGGACAATATCTTTGGGACTTTCAATAAGTGTATCCTTTGACACTTCCACCTTCTCATCCCCCACTTCTACAACACCAGTTCCTTCAAGTACATAAAATGCCACATCAACAGAAGTAATATGTCGCTTCAATGATTGGCCCGGATCCAGTGTAATAACTGAGATCATGGCCTCCTCTTTAGTGTATATATTTCTTGCATCAACACCATGGGCATTATCCATAATTTTAACTTCTGATAACTTTTTAACATTCATACTTCTCTCCTTCTTTCTATAAAACTTTACGTGCTGATTTTATCGTATTTTGATGCTTTTTCAATGTTTTGTAAACATTTAAATTTCATATTGACAAAAATTAATAATAAAAAAAGTTGGTTTTATACACCAACACAAAATAAATGTTTGTAAAATATTTTTGAAATGGAGATTTGTAAAATGTCAGAGTGTGAAAATCAAGCAGTATGTGCTTTTTATAAAAAATACAATGAGGATGAAGTAAATAAACTAACCTTATCAATGCTGTTAAATAAGTATTGCCATACGGAAAATCAAACAAAGTGCAGAAGAAAACTTGTCAATATAACCCTGGGCGGAATGGATAATGTTCCCTCAAACATGATGCCAAACGGAATGCCTTTACCCAAAACCGATGATTCTAGTTGGACAGAAGATGTAAAAAATGCGATAAATTCGCAATTATGGCAAAAGAAAACAGAAAGTAACTAATACAGCAATAAAAACATCATTCGTTTACAGCGGCTTTTACGTCACGTATTATGGTTTATTAGTAATACTCCATCTTTATAGTATTAAAATCTCATTGCCATATTATCAGGATATTGCTTTAAACAATTCTGCAAGGTACGGTATAAGCTGTTTTTTCCTCGATAGTATTCCCTTCATTAGGAATATATCATCTTCAATTTTTGGGTAGGTTATTTCCCTGATAATATCTTCGTCACCCTTTACAAAAAGAACACTGTTCAACATGGTTATATCGGTAACCATGAGGACCGAAAAGATATGTTTGCCCGATCCTTGTAGTTTCCCAAGTTCAGAGAGTATGTCATCTTTTCTCACCATGAGCTCTTCAGGTGAGTTAACCTCCACCTGGCTTACCGAATATGTTTTCCCCTCATGGCTATAGTTTTTTAAATCCATTTGCAGTATATCCCCAACCGGTTTGGAGCTGACAATGGAAGCGGCGTTCATAATGTCATTTCCAAAAGTATCAATATCAAGGTCGGTTATTCCCGACAGGTACTCTGCCATATCTTTGTCGGTTTCAGTCGTTGTTGAAGATCGAAGTACCAGTGTGTCAGAAAGAATTCCTGCCAGAATTATCGATGCAATTTCCTTTTTTATGGGGATTTTCTGCTCATCATACAGTGTTGCAATAATCGTAGAGGTGGAACCAACGGGTTTATTGATGAATGTTATTGGAGTATTTGTATGTATATTTCCAAGCCGATGATGATCTATGATTTCAAGTATCCTGTAATTTTCGATGCCTTCTATTGACTGGGTCAGTTCATTATGATCAACCATTATAATTTCAATATTGGGTTCCTGGATAAGGTCTCCCTGTGAAAGAATGCCAATTACCTGATTTTTATCATTAACCACAGGAAGTGCCCGGGAGGGAGACTGGGACACTGCCTTTTTAATATTCTTAATATACTCATCCTGTTTCACCGGTTCTAATTCAGAATCGCTCATATGAATGACAGGGGTCGAATAGAATGCAAGAAGTGAGGATGTGGATGTATCGAATGGTGAAATGAGAATTGACACACTTTTTTCTTCAGCCATTGACTTTATTTTTTTACTTATCATCTTGCCGCCTGTGACAATTACGCACCGCACTCCCTTTTCAATTACCATTTCATGAATATCATCACGATCTCCAACGATAATAATAATATTTTCACAGGGAGTGGCGCAGGCAAATTCCCTAACAGTTTCAGGGTGTGATGCGGCAACGAGGATCTGCGAATTGAAAAGTTCATCCTCATTAATCGTCACAATAGGTTGTGCATTAAGAGTACCCATTAGATGAGTAATAGATGTGGGAATGATGCTCTTTTTATGGGGATTGATTTTTTTTAGCATATTCTTCGCAAAGGTATTATAATGCAGCACCGATTTAAGGTGATTCTCATTATCAACAACGGGGAGCATTTTATGATTCTCACTGTTGAGCACATCAAGTGCTTTCCACAGCGGTGTATTTTCATGGATAGTAATAGGATGATGGCTCATATAATTAGATGCCCTTGGGATAAGGTCCGGGATAAATTCAGGTTGTTTCATATTAAACCTGTTGAGGACATACTCGGTCTGGAGGTTTATTTTTCCGGCCCTTGCTGGATAGCAGTTTTTCATACCCTTCAGGTGTTTTAATTGGGAATAGGCAATGGCTGAAACTATGGAATCAGTATCAGGATTGCGGTGCCCGATTATGTAAACTTTTTTCTCATCACTCATTTAAGCACTTAACCTTTTTTGCCTGTTAGAAACATGCAAACTTTTCTAAAGATATCATCCCCTGAAAGCCAAAATTGTCCGACCATGATACCTCCTGAAATACATGATTGCAAGTAAAAATCCCCTATTTACCGAATTGACAAAACCCTATTCATAATATTATCATTATTTTTCCAGGAAGCAGCTTTGTAAACAGGTCTTTCCTCCTGTGGATTTTTAACCCAATGTGCAAATCTGTTTGCATTAGAAATGAGATCCATGGTACCATATTTCCATTCTGCACCTAATCCAAATAATTGCTCCAAATATTCACTCATCACTTGTGCCGCGCTGAGATAATGCTTGCTTTTGATTTTCCACTTTGAATGAACACTCCCATTGTAAAAACGTTTTATATATAAAGCATTATCTACATAAATAAATGGCCCTGTTAATGCAAGAGCGAATAACCAACAGCGTTCAGGCAAAATTAGATCTTTTGTACATCGAATGAACAATCCCTTTTCAATAATAAGATTGCGCCTAATGAGACCTTTAAAAGCTCCGTCACAGAATCCGTTCCAAAACATCTTTAAGGCCAGCCCAAATGTCCACCCATATTTGGCCTCATGAGGATGAGGAGATGGCTGATCAAACTGCGACAAAGGATTTTCATCATAATCGATTGCCACTGTGGGGCCATAAGTAAGAACAGCATTTTTATTTAAATCTAAAGCTGATACTAAAGATTCCAAGCTGCCAGCAGGCGATATATCATCATGAGGCAAAAAACGCCAATACTCACCTTTAGCTTCTTTTAACAATACATTTATATGTTGAACCCAATTTAATTCATCACTTTGTTTGATGCAAATAACATTAGGCTTATCGGCAAAATATTCGGCCAACCTGTCAATTGTATCATCAAAACTATGCCGGTCTGATATTATTATTTCGACATCATTATCTGGAAAAACTTCAATATTCCTAATAATATTTTCATAAAATGGGGCAGATTTATATAACGGTATGGCAATTGTTACCTTGGGTTTCATCATTAATTTTTTCTTATATTAATGTATACCATCAACCAAATCAGCAGCTTTAATTGCAAATAAGGGAGCCGTGCAGTATTTACCTGTATCTATAGTAATATATGACCCATTGGCAATGGGTCCAATCTCTGACCGCTGATGTAAGTAGCTGGCAGGATCATCAATGTCAGATTTCCCTTTTGCTAAAATCACTCCACCACTGACCCTGTATTTTAGGTTTCTATTTCGCAAAAAACATTTTAAAGATGGTATAAATGCAGCCATTGCTTTTATATTATCTTTTATAAACTTCCGATGAGTAATGTTAGTTACACAATCTGAAATGGACTTATTTTTTGCGATTGCTTTTTTTAGATGATTCACCGGCCATTTATGAACTTTATCATACAGCTTCCTGCCATCCTTATCCAATGTTTGGGCAAGTTTGCACAAAGGATACCAGGATATATAATAT
>JBHPHB010000054.1:0-16660 GCA_042569985.1 Spirochaetota bacterium
ATTTACTAAAAAATAAGGACTTTGATAAATACCAGGAATACGAGTTCCTGCTGGACGAAAAGGGAAAAGTTGAGTTTCAATTTAAAAACAAAAAGCATGAATACAGGCTTCTTAATTCAGGGAAAGTTAGATGGAAAATTGCAACCAGCTATGAAAGAACGGGGAAATATAAAAAAGCAATTATGCATTATAGGGAGGCCATATCATACAACTATAAATCCAATAGTGCCAGAAAAAAGATTACAAAATTAGAGTTGAAAATTAAAAGGGGATATTAAAATATTGATGAATATATTTTTCATATAATTATCAGTATTTAAAATATTTAACTTAAAAGAGGTAGATAAAATGTCGGGTCACTCAAAATGGTCTACAATCAAACGCAAGAAGGGAGCACAGGATGCCAAGAGGGGAGCAATCTTTACAAAAATCATTAGAGAAATAACAATTGCTGCTAAAGATGGTGGTGATGCAGATTCCAACCCAAAACTAAGGACGGCAGTTCTTAAAGCAAAAGCAAATAATATGCCCAATGATAATATTGAAAGGGCAATAAAAAAGGGTACTGGCAACCTCGACGGAGTGGTATATGAAGAGATTACATATGAAGGTTATGGACCCGGCGGTGTTGCAATTATGATAGACAGCCTCACTGACAACAAGAACAGGACTACCCCCGAAATTAAAATCTCATTTAGTAAGCACGGAGGAAACCTGGGTGAAACCGGTTGTGTTAATTATCTCTTTGACAGAAAGGGTTTGATAATTATTGAAGAAGGCCAAACAACCGAAGATGATATTATGGAATTATTAATTGAATATGATGTTGAGGACATTAAAACTGAAGAGGGAAATGTAGTTGTTACAACAACCCCGGAAGGATATAATGAAATTACAAATATTCTAATTGATAAAAATTATAAATTCGCATTAAATGAAATCACCTTTATACCAAAATCCCAGGTAACACTTGATGAAAAAAACGGTGCCAAGTGCCTTAACCTCATTGAAACCCTGGAAGATCTCGATGACACTCAAAATGTATATTCTAACTATGATATCCCCGATGATATAATGATAAAAATAAGCGAGGGACAGTGAAAATATTAGGTATCGACCCCGGCTATGGAATTCTTGGCTGGTCGATAATTGATGATAACCTAAAAGTTTTTGACTTTGGAACAATTAACACACCAAAAAATAAAGACCTGGCAGATAGACTCCTTCAAATCCATGATGAACTTTCTGTAATTATCTCAAAATACAAACCGGAAACTGTTGCAATGGAGAGGCTATTCTTCGCAAAAAATAATACAACAGCAATGGATGTTGCAAAAACTATAGGTGTTGTAATTCTATTACTAAAAAAATCAAACCTTGATTATTTTGAATACACGCCTTCTCAGGTAAAATTATCCATAACAGGATTCGGCCGCGCTACGAAATCACAAATGCAGGTTATGATAAAAAAAATCTTTAATATAAAGGAACTTCCAAAGGAGGATGATGCTGCAGACGCGCTGGCAATTGCAGCCTGTCATTCCTTCAGCAGTAATTGCAAGAAGCTCAATGTTAAGAACTGAATATTAAGTATCAATTTATTTTTTTTCAGGATATCCGGTTATATTCCTTATATCATCATATATGTTTTTTAGCCTGCCATACATCTTGAGATAAACCTTTTCAAAAAGTTCCTTATAAACATCACGGTTTTCCGGTATGGGTTTAAACTGTTCCCCCACTCTTGTCATTTCATTTACTGCTACTCTAAAATTACGATACATCCCCAAACCAACTGCCGCATCAATAGCTGCGCCCAACGCAGATGTTTCATAGGTATGGGGCCTTTCAACGGGGAGATCAAAAATATCAGCTGTTAACTGCATTGCCACATCGCTTTGCGAACCTCCCCCGGACACCCTGATTTTATTAATCTTAACCTTGTTCCTCATTGATGTCCTTATTGAACCTTCTTTCAAGGCATAGGCAATCCCTTCAAGGATGGCCCTGTAAATATGAGCCCTCGTGTGGACATCTCCAAAACCAATAATTGCACCTTTTGCTTCGGGGCCCGGAATCTTTACACCCGGTGTCCAGTATGGCTGTAATGTGAGCCCCATGGATCCCGGAGGTATGTCCTTAATTATATCATCAAAAAGTTTTTCCGGCGGTATTTTCCTTTTCTTTGCAATCTCTACCTCCCTCAGTCCGAATTCTTTTTTAAACCAGCTAATCATCCAGTATCCCCTATAGATCATTACCTCTGTATTATACGAACCTGGAACGGCACTTGGAAAAGGGGGGATAAAAGGTACAATTTCAACATATTTTTCATTAGTTGTTTCCACTGTAGCTGTAGTGCCATAGCTCAGGCAGGCTGTTTCAGGTGAAAGGCATCCGGAACCTAAAACTTCACATGCCTTATCAGTTGCAGCAGCAATTACGGGAAGTCCCCGGGGAATTCCCGTTTCAACTGATGCCTTTTTGGAAATATATCCCATTATTTCTGAGGGCTGCACAAGGTCCGGCAGTATTGATTTGTCCATGGGAAACATCTTCCAGTACCTGTGCGATTCATTTGCCCAGTCATGGGTTCTAAAATCATAAGGAACAAATCCCACCTGGCATCCCGCGGAATCAACAAACTCTCCAGTAAGCCTGTATGTTAAATATCCGGACAGAAATAAAAACTTGTGGGTCTTATCCCATATGTGAGGTTCATTCTGCCTGATCCAATTTGCTTCACAGTTCTTTATCCCAAACTCGATTGCTTCCTGGACGTTGACAGATTTGTATAGGGCCTTCAGGTAAAAGGGCGGCCACTTTTCCAATTCTGCCCTCCTCTGGTCAAGCCAGATCATTGCGGGACGCAGAGGCTTCCCGTCTACATCAAGATTTATGAGAGTACTTCGCTGGGTTGTTATTGTCACACCCTTAATGAAATCTTTATTAAAGGAAGAATTCTGCATTAATTTTCTGCACGTGACAGAAAGCGTTTTCCAGAAATACTCAGGCTTCTGCTCTGCCCAACCTGGATTCACTGAAAAATAAGGCTCAATGGGAGTCTTAACAAGATCTACTATATTTCCTTTTAGATCAATATTTGCCGCCCTGATTGACTGGGTGCCGGCATCAATTGCCAGAATACATTCCTTTGTTTTCCCTTTACTCTTTGCCATAAATCACTCCAATAAAAACAATATATATAAATATAATAATTTTAAAAGACAAAGATGTCTTATAGGAAATACTGAGCTAAATTTGATAATCCCAGAATTATTATGGAAGGGCAAATACTATTCATTAAAAACAGCCAGTGCTTCTTCATTTGTATTATATATTTCTATAAAATCTATAATCCCAACAATATCCATAACCTTTTGGAAGTGAGTTGACATGCCGACAAAAGATATTTTTATGTTTTTTTCATTTGAGTCTTGTATAATACTGATAAGTGTTGCTATTCCGGAAGAATTGATATACTTGGTCATTTCAAAATTCATTATTATATTGCCAGAAGGATTGTTATCCAATATATCTGAAAATTCTTTTTTTAATGCACCATCCGCATCAAAAGTTAAATCGCCCTGAATATTAATAACGGGGATACCCCTAATCTTATCTGAAGTAATTTCAAAATTATATTTCATTATGCATATATTAATTCTAGAGATTATATTATTTATGAGAAATCATTGTATATACTATAAAGATAAAAATGTCAAGAGATTATTGGGATTCATAATTGAAGATTTTTAATTCTTAACTAAAGAATCGCGGGAAAAAAAGGAATATATACCAAGGCATAACAGAATAAATGACAATAGGGCAAATGAAAAATGTATACCAGCTAAATCAGCCAAATAACCGGCCACTGGAGCAAGAATAAAAACACCGACGTTCTTTGTTTGAGATTCTATTGATAGTATGGTAGCATGCTTATCATGGTCAGTAAAATTATCATATTGGGATATAAGAATGGGCCTCCAAATATTTTGAAACATAAAATATATTAATAATATTACAATTGTTAGTTTGTAAAAATAAAAGTAAAGTGAAAGTGCAGATGCAATAACAACCAAAAAAGAAAGAAACAAGAACAATACCGAAGCGCTCTCCTCAGACTTAATTTTATTAACTATTTTATATGAATTTTTTGCTGCAAATCCCGAAGAAATATTAATAACAAAATATACAGCACCAACGATGAGGGCAATAACCCTTTCTTCAGGGAACAGTAATATTAATGCAAGTAAAGAAGCCTCTGATTTTAATATTGGCTGGAGGTAATCTTTTGTAACCCTGAAAACTCCTTCAAATCCCATGTTCTGTATTATAAGTCTTCTAAGTCCCTTACTGCCAATGACCGACTTAATACTTTCAAAAAGATGATCAATAACCATCTTAATACTTACATGGGCATCTTTATTGCTCTTATTCAGGTAAGCGGGATAGCAATAAATATTCCATATGCCAATTATATAAGGGACAACGGAAAATAAAAATACCCATTTATAGTCTCTTAAATAAATAACAATTACCGATGAAATAATTACCGATAAGGCGCTACCGAACTTTGACCAGGAACGGGTATGACCGTATATCCTGGTTTTTTCATCAACCATATTGTTTCTTCTTACCCAGTCAAATATCATTGCCTTGTGGGTACCCGTTCTGAACGCATCACCAACGGAAAAAAAGAAGACTGCAACAAATAAGAGTAAATAAGTCATGGAGAAAAAGAATATAATAAATGATATAATATAGCAGGCAAGAGAAAAGGTAATTGAGTTTTTCCTGCCATAAATATCAGCTATTGCACCACTGGGAATCTCCATGATATTAATGCAGATTGTTTGAAAGGAAATTAGTATGCCAATTTGAAAAAAACTCAAACCCAGTTTAAGATAAAATAATATAAGAAAGGGCTCAAAGAACCGCATGTTCTTTGTAAATCCATACAGGGAAAATCTTGATAACATTTTCATTGGCAGGAAGTCATTTCAACCTTTGAAGTTCATTTATGTGTTCTTTAATCTCAACTGAAAAAGGTTTTAATTCAAGGGCCCTACCAAGGAATTTTTTTGCCATCTCCCTGTTTCCCCTTTTTAAATATACAAAACCAAGTGTATCAATATAAGCTGGATTTTTGTTATTGGATTCATGAGCCTTTTTTGAGTATTCCAAAGATTCATCGAGGTCTCCATTATTCTTTGAAATTAAATAGGCAAGTGAATTATAGGCATTAAAATTATTATCATCAATATCAATAATTAATCTGTATACCTTAATGGCATTCTTCCAATTGTCCTGCTTTTCAAGACAATAACCTTTCATATTATAAGCTACGGTATCGGAAGGCGAGAGTTTAACAACATCATCTAATATTTTTTGAGCTTTTTTAAATTCCTTAATATTAATATAAGCATATGCCAGTAATTTTTTTACAACTAAAGCTTCCACAAAAGCCGAGGGTAAATTTAAAAGCTTCTCAAAATATTCGATGGAAGTTTTGTATAGTCCAAGACGGGAATAATTGACTCCAAGGTTATAAAGAATTTCAGGATTATCTTTATCCAGAACCTCGGCAGCTTTCAGATCCCTGATGGCATGTTCAAAATTTTGAATAACAAAATTTTCAGTTGCCAATTTTAGAAATTGTCTGACCTTTTCATTTAAGTCAATATCTGTCATTATAACCCATCAATTATCAACGGTATTAATATTTTTTAAATATGCAAAATCTGTGCAATCAATGGTTAAAGGTGTAATGGATATATAATTATTCTGTAAAACTTCAAAATCGGAGCCTTCTAAAGGTAGTCCTCCAATTTTGCCTGATTGCAGTAAAATGATTTCTTCACCATTATCCTTTATTACTTCATATTTATCATTGTAGGTTCTTTTTCCCGAGTAGGTATATTTAACACCCTTTATCTTTTCCTTTGGAACATTGGGATAATTAATATTAAAAAAAAGTTGTTCTCCATTAATTTTATTTTCCATCTCTTCAACAAATTTCAATAGAAAATTTGCTGCTTCACTAAGAAATTCAGATACCTCATGATAGGAGTCTATTGATATGGCTACTCCGGTTTTACCTGAAATAAAGGCAGTCCTTGCGCCACCTACTGTGCCAGAAAAAAACTGGTCAACACCAAGATTGGGCCCATGATTAATACCCGAAATAACAATGTCCACACGGGGAATGATATTGCTGTTAAGACCCACAACTACACAATCAGCCGGAAAACCTGAAAGGGAAAACTTTTTTTCACTAACCCTTTTTATTGCAACCTCTGACCTAATAGAAAAAGCATTGGAGCATGCACTCTGCTCACTATCAGGTGCAATCATATATACATTATGGTATTTTGAAAATACTTCATAAAGTACATTAATCCCTTCGGCAGAAATACCGTCATCATTTGTCAGTAATACATTCATATTATTCTATAAACCATTCCTTTATTGTCTACCCATTAAATCAATTTAATTTTAACAACTCATATATCAAATTAGAAGTCAATAAAAAATCTAAAAATTAAAGGTTTCATAATCAATTTTGCCATCTTTGGTAATACTTTTATTTTAAGTATGAAAAAAATAGATGACACAAAAATTAAAAGATGAAATGTGTATTTATAATATTAAAAACAATAAACATTGGATCAATAAATAATGTCAAAAATCAGGGCCATTACGTTCGATCTGTGGGATACAATATTTTGCGATAACACAGATGAAGCAAAAAGACAAAGTGCCGGGAGATTATCAAAATCTTTAGAACGCAGATTTCTTGTTCACAGATTTTTAGAAAAGCATAAATCAGTGGACAAAAAACTTATAGACGCTGTTTATGATAAAATTGATAATGAGTTTAAAAGGGAGTGGAACGTCCATCATACCACTTGGACTGTAGAAGAGCGTATTTCCAAAATTCTAAATGAGTTAAACAGAGAACTTCCGGAACAGGAAAAAACTGAGCTAATCAAGTTGCATGAAGAAATGGAACTTGAATTTCGCCCGGATGTAGTTAGGGGAGTCCGGGAAGCCCTGGTAAGCCTTCAAGGCAAGTACAAGCTGGGAGTTATATCGGATACAATATTCAGCCCCGGCAGGGTTTTGAGGGAGCTTCTTAGAGACGAGGGCCTTTATGATTTTTTTGAAGTCTGCATCTTCTCCGACGAGGCAGGAAAATCAAAACCGCATCCCCTTGTTTTTGAATCAGCCTTAAAATCATTTGCAATTGAACCCCATGAACTTGTGCATATAGGGGACAGAGAACTCAAAGATATTGAAGGTGCAAAAAATATTGGAGCCAGGGCTATACTATGCAAAGCAATTATTGACAGGGGCAACAGTAATAGCATTGCTCATACAAGTTTTGATGATTATGAAAAATTGCCCGAAATAATTGATGCATTATAAAATAAAAAGCTTGCCATACCCATATTGTTTTTTTATTTTCCGTTATGAGAAAAGAGATAACAGGAGATCTTAAATGAAAAAAAGCTTACATTTCTTAATAGTAGACGGCTACCCAAAAAAAAGCAGAAATGAGTTTAAAAAAGCAGGAATGAAATTTGCCGGCATACTATATGCGGAAATGCTAAACAAGTACCTCCCTGATGCAACATATGATCTAATCTACTCCAGTGACCCCGGTACTGTACTGCCGGACAAAAAAGGGCTGAAAAAATATAGTGGCCTCCTATGGCCAGGCTGCAATCTTACCATATATAATACCAAAGATGACCGTGTTAAACGGATGATTGATCTTTGCAGAAATGCATATACCGTTGGATTACCACAATTTGGAAGCTGTTGGGGAATACAGCTTGCTGCATATATACCCGGAGGAGAGGTAAAGGCCAATCCCCTCGGCAGAGAAATGGGTATTGGAAGAAAAATTAGACTAACAAGGAAAGGCACAAAGCATCCCATGATGAAGGGAAAACCTGAAGTTTACAGCCATTTTCTAAGTCACGATGATGAGGTTACGTCTCTTCCAAGGGGTGCAGTACTGCTTGGAGGAAATGATTATTCCGATGTTCAGGCCATTGCAGTGAAATACAAAAGAGGAACATTCTGGGCTACACAGTACCATCCTGAATATGACCTCCATGAAATGGCAAAGCTCATTGTTGCCAGGGAGAAAAAACTTATTGAACTTGGGTTTTTTAAAAATAATAGCGAAATGAAAAGATATGTGAAACAGCTTGAATTGCTCTATAAAGAACCGCACCGCAAATACTTGAGGTGGAAATTGGGGATAGATGATGATGTACTCTCTGATTCTGTAAGGCAATGTGAATTTATCAATTGGATTGATACAATAATATTGAAAAAAAATAAAAGATTATTCAAATAATAACACTAATCAGAATTACATTAAACCCTCAAAACCTAATAAATATTTTTTATTTTCAATACCTGCCGAATAACCGCCAATATCCCCATTCGATTTTATAACCCTGTGGCATGGTATGAATATGGGGAATTTATTTTTCGCCATTGTATTGCCCGCAAACCTGGCCCCGCCAGGTATTCCCATAAGTTCAGACAGCACTTTATATGATACACTTTCTCCAAAAGGGACCCCCATGAGTTTGATATAAACTGCAATCTCCTTTTCGGTAAATGAATTTATATCAAAACTAATATTCATGTTATCTCTTCCGGGCTGTTCAATTAATTCAACATGGAGTATTCTATTATTAACATTTATAATTTTCCAGTAAGGGAAATAACCATTTTCTGATATGGAAAAATATCTTTTAAGAAAATTGACACCTCTTTTTACAAATTGAGATTCATCATTTGCAGAACTATTTTTGCCGGTTTCTACTTTCATAAAATTATTAGATTTTATATATTCCCCAATATTGGACTGGTTGGCAAAAATGACAGATGTAATGCAATTTTTATTGCCAAGGATTAATATTTCACCTATTGGTGAATTATAAACATCATAAACAATTACTTGTGGCAAAAGGGAGTTATGGCTTTTGTTTGAAGGCATAAAAAAATCACCCTCCTCCGATAACCAGAGGTTTGTTAGATAATTTACAGATTATCTAACATTTTTTGAATAGATATTTTATCTTTTTTCAGCTGTTGAACAAGTCCCCGGGAAGATTCAAACTTAATCTCATCTCTTACTCTTTCATGAAATTCAATTGTAATGAGAGAACCATATATATCATCATTAAAATCAAATATATTTACTTCAATATTTTTTTTATTTAAATCAAATGTGGGGTTGTCCCCAATATTTAACATCCCCCTGGCTTTATTGCCATTTTCCAGAATAACAGTAACGGCATATACACCATCTCCCGGGATTATTTTTTCTGCATCGTTGGGCAAAATATTTGCGGTGGGAAAACCAAGTTCTCTACCCCTGCTTTCACCCTTAATTACCTTACCCATTATTGAGTATGGCCTGGCAATTATCTTCTTTGCAGCTTTCATATTGCCATCCCCTATAACCTTTCTCAGCCAGGTGGATGATACAGATTTTGAATCCACTTCAACTTCCTCAACCCTGGTTATGCCAATTCCAGTTGTCCCGGACATTCTTTCCAGAAATTCCATATTACCCTTTCGGTCCTTGCCAAAACAATGGTCATATCCTATTACAATCTCCTTTGCTCCGATTCCATTAACAATAATTTTATTGTAGAACTCCAGGGCATCCATGTCGGCCATGTCCCTGTCAAAATCTAAAAGGATAATATTATTAATTCCATAAGTGGAAATGGCTTTTACTTTCTCTGCGGAAGTTGTTATTATACCCGAAAGGAGTTGAGGATTTATAATTTTTCTCGGGTGAGATTGAAATGTTATTACAACTGCATCTCCATTGATCTCTTCTGCTTTTTTTAAGAGGGTGGACAATATTTCCTGGTGTCCCATATGAACACCATCAAAATTACCAATTGTCACAGCGGGATTCTTAAACTGCCCTTTGCCAGGGATTTCCTTAAAGAGTTTCATAGAGATTATATAAAAAAATTACATCCATTTTTCAACCCCCATTAAATTTTTGTGTGTTACAATTACAGCCCCCCTCCGGGCAGATTTTTTTGCAACATCCTGTTGCGTTTCTGCACGGCACCATCCTGGTGCCAGGGGGTTGGGGAGCATGCAAAATAGTGATATACTCAAATCTTTCAATTTTAATAATTTTTGGAAAATCCCATTATGGATAAAGGTCTATATCAGGATTTGTATTTATACTTTTTGCTCAGTTCCTGATGAGCTAAGTTTATGGTAAACTGATCCAGAAGTATCATGGATATAAAAGCTTCCGCAACAGGCCATACCCTTGAAACTATGGTTGGATCACGTCTCGTCACAGCTGAAAGCTTTGCATCCTCAAGTGAAACCTTGTCCACGGTAGTCTGGTCACGGGCAATTGTAGGCGTGGGCTTAACAGCCAGCTTCACAACAATATCCTGCCCTGTTGCAAGCCCACCTGTTATTCCTCCGCTATTGTTTCCGCTAAATGCTACCTTTCCGTCTTTCATAAACATCTGGTCATTGCATTCACTCCCGGTCATATCCTTAACTTTCATTCCTGCACCGATTTCAACTGCCTTTATTGTACCAATACTCATCATCCTTCCCAGTTCACCGTCAAGCTTGCTGATGGCAGGTTCTCCCACACCGGCAGGGACACCTCGTGCAACAACCTCAACAAGGCCTCCACTTGAATCGCCATCATCTCTTATTTTGAGAATCTTTTCATGCATTGCATTAGCCGATTCCGGATCGGGGCAGTTTAATACAGGGTGAACTCCCTTTTCGGCAAGTTCATCTATTGTTTTTTGTGTAATTTCTTTACGCTTAATTTTGGGAACCATCTTTTCAACTTCAGCAAGAACGGCCATCTTTTCAAGAAACCTCATTCCCGGCTTGATTCTCCCTTCCTTGTATATTAGCTCGTAAACAGGATCATTGTCCGATCTGAAATCCTTAAAAGTATCTACCCTGTTTTTTATCAGATCATATTCTAATTCGGGCATTGCAATACCGGCTGCTTCTTTAACATATGAAAAGACATCAATACCATGGTCCCTTAATATCCTTTTGGCAACTGAACCTGCAGCAACGATAGTTGACGTATAGCGGCCGCTGAAAATCCCCGCGCCAATTGAATCATCCCATTCCCCATATTTCTGATATGAGGCATATGATGCATGCCCTGGCCTTGGTGTCCTGTTTGTTGTTCTATATTGTTCTATGTGCTCAAAATGCCTGTCAAGATTTGGAATAAGAATGACAAGGGGAGTGCCGTTTGTATGTCCCTCGTTCTTAAATCCCGTCATTGTATCAGCAGCATTTACACCGCTGTAAATTACGGGTATATCAGGTTCGCGGCGCGGGGATGATAGTTCACCCTGGCCCGGTTTTCTTTGTAGTAACTCATAATATATATCCTTTTCTTCCAAATACATTCCAGCAGGAACACCCTGAATGTGTGTAGTGAGTCCTTCCTGATAAGAACCCCCTGCAATAGAAACCTGAAAAAAATTGCCATAACTGCAACCAATCATAACTCTCTCCTTAGTTATTAATATAATTTAGTAGAATGATGTTTATTTTTATATATTTCCTGTCAAGTTTTTTATAATTACCATAATTTCCAACAATTTTTTGTCATAAAAGGTTAAAAAAACAATTATATGGTCATTTTGTACATTTTTTATCAATTTGATTTTAATTGACAAAAAATAATTCATCTTATATATAATTTTACACCTACTTATTGCCGAAATTTTAATAAGGGATAAATTTGAAACCTTTAAAGAAAATTAATAACATTGTAACTCCACTCCCCAGGGGAGGTTACCTGGTTGATACGTCAAGCGGATATATTCAATTTGGTTCCCCTGCGGAGACTATAAAAGACACCATGCTTCTTCCCAAAGGAGTACCGCTGATTTTTGTGCTCCCATCAGAGCTTTTTAACTGGCTTAAGGGTATTAGCATTGCCGAAGTTGAATTTCCCATATACTACAATTTCTTTATCAGAAATATGAAAACCAGGATCATCTGTTACAAAGAACAAGCTGAGAGGTTTAAAAAAATCCTCCAGGAATCAGTATTTGGCCCCAAAAAACCAAACTTTCAAAAGGACTATTCCAAAGACATACCCGTTGATATAATCCCAAAAATAAAAAATGAAATGGATTATTTCAGAACAATGAAGTTTGATGATATCGTTGAGTTTTGCACCTACAATGACAACTCATGCGGTGTTGGTGATATATCCATAAAAATTGATGATAATAAAAATTTTGAAGTTTTTGATAAGGACGAACTCATTGCATATATACCTGGAAGAATTGAGTACAAGCCAAAATACCTTATTGGCAAGAGACTTAAGGAACCATTTATTCCCCCACTCTTTGCAATGACTTGCCTGGGCCCAAGCAGCGGCTTTGACCCCTTTGAAAATACATCGGGCTTTATTGCATGGGTTAACCATAATGGGATTATGATTGACCCGCCTGTTAATTCAACAGAATGGCTCCTTGATTCAAATGTAAATCCCAAGTTTATCGATTCCATAATATTAACCCATTGTCATGCGGATCATGATGCAGGTACTTTTCAGAAGATTCTTGAAGAGGGTAAAATTAAAGTATATACTACTGAAACTATTATGATGAGTTTTTTGAGGAAGTATTCAGCCCTCATTGATGTATCAACAGATTACTTAATGAAGCTCTTTAATTTTTATCCGATTAAAATCGGCAAACCCGTTTTTATTCATGGTGCCCGCTTTGACATATTTTATTCACTTCATTCAATTCCAACCATGGGTTTTAGAATTGAATTTCAAAACAAGTCGTTGACTTATTCTTCTGACCATAACAATGATCCGGCACTGCATAAAAAACTGTTTGATGAAAAAATAATCAGCGAAGACCGTTATAAAGAATTGAGCAACTTCCCCTGGGGCTCAAATATTGTGTATCATGAATCGGGAGTTCCCCCGCTCCACACCCCCATTGATTACCTGGATTCATTACCCAAGAATAAAAAGAAAAAAACCGTGGTTTATCATATACCGCAGAAAGATATGCCCAAAAAGTCTCTCCTGACCATTGCAAAATTCGGCATTGAGAATACTCAATATTTTAAAACAAAGGCACCCTCATTTGAAAGGGCATATCAGGTGATTGGCCTTTTCAAATATGCCGATATCCTCAGTGACATGGAAACACCAAAAGTCCAGGAATTTGTCAGCATCATTGAAGAAGAGTCATTTAAAAGAGGAGAAAGAATAATTAAAAGCGGTACACCAGGCGATAAATTTTACATCATCTATTCCGGCAATGTGTCAATAAAAAGTGAAGATGGTAATATATCAAAAATATTCGGTACCTATGACTATTTTGGCGAGCACTCAATAATGACCGGTGAGACCAGGTCAGCCGATGTAATTGCCGAAACTGATGTGGTACTCTTTTCAATAGGAAAGGATAAATTCCTCAGCATGATAGTTGGGACAAAATATGAGAAACAGCTAAAACATCTTGTTGAAATCCGTAATAATGAAACATGGGATATACTTTCAAAAAGCGGTTTCTTTATATTTCTCACTTCAAGCCAGAGGACTTTTCTTGAATTAATTATTACTCCCGATAAAAAGACGGAGCCCGGAACTATTTTCAATAAAGGCGATAAACTGGACATGATGTATATCATACGCGAAGGTAATGTAGTTGTCAGCAATGGAGATGATAAAATTTCAATTTTACAGAGGGGAGACCTTTTTGGTTCTGTCGTTGATATATTCGAAGACAGGCCATCGTCATATGCTTTCTCAAATGATGGCCCCCTTTCACTCTATTCAATTAAAGCAAGTGATTTCAAAAAGTTTCTGCAGAAATATCCCGGCCTCATCATGAAGTTTGATTATATCTTTAAGCAATATTTCTTTTAATCAAAAAAAAGCGGCCCTTTTAAAAGCCGCTTTTTTAAAAATAACCTGTTAAAAATACTATTTCTACATAAAGGCATATGTTATTCCCACTGAAAGGAGAAATGCCCAGTTACGCCTTTCAACACCCCCGTCAGAAATATTGGCAAAACCAACTTTAACAATTCCACCAAGAAAAAAGGTCAGGTTCTCCCATTGTGGTTTTATGCCAAACTCAACATTTAAACCAACATCACTATTCTGGCTATCAGTCAGGTCAAAGGTATTAGTATCAGTCCACAATGTCGCACCGGTTATGGCAGCAATATAGATTCCGCCGGCAGCATAGAATAAACCTGATGAGATTCCTGCCATGAGGTTAATATTGAAATATTCTGTTTCATATTCAGAATAATAGTCTGCCGTATCATAATTGACCAGCCAGTAACCAAGGTCAAGAATAACCATCAGCCCCCCGTCATTAGAGCTGATATAGGCAAAACGCAATCCAGGATTAGCTGAAAAGTCCGCATCATAATTCTCATCACTGATCATACCCGAAACACCTAAACCTGCCTGAAGTCCCAGGTTAAATTTCCTGTCTGTCTGTGCCCGCAGGTTTGATGCCTGCATAACCATAACAACAAATACAAGAATACCCAAAAGTTTTTTCATAATATTCTCCTTATTATTTTATGTTACTTAATACCTTTAGCCCAGGGTAAGTACTATATTACCCATGTGGGTGGGCTATTTCAATAAGTATATTTTTATAAAAGTATTAATGCAATAAAAATTTGTCTATTCCACGAAAATTATATTCTCAGGCGTTGCAACAACGTCGGGGCGTTCTTTACCGATTTTTTTTCTTATCTCTGTGCTGTGTTTTCCGATTACAAGGTTGAGCTCCTCACTGCTCAGGCTTGTAACCGCCTTGGCAACATCATTTATGAGGATAACACTTCCCGCCTTAAATGTCCCCTTAAAAGATTTAATGCCCACGGGCAAAAGGCTCTTACTGTTTTTAAGTGCCTCTATAGCCCCTTTATCCACGGTGATGGTTCCGCAGGGGTTGCTGTTCAATATCCATCTTTCCCTGTTGCTCAACTTCTGCTTAGGCATAAAGAGGGTGCCAATATCCTCACCGGACATTATATGTGTTAATACGTTTTTTATCCTGCCATTTGTAATAATTAACCTGCAGCCCGAATTAAAAACAATCCTGGCGGCATTCAATTTTGTTTTCATGCCTCCCCTGGCAAACTTGCTTCCGCTTCCCCCGGCACTCTTCATAATTTTATCAGTTATTTTAAAAACCGTGTTAATGGGTTTTGCGGTTTTATATTTTTTCGGGTCCCTGGTATATAGAGAATCGATATCACTGAGCATTATTAACAGGTCAGCGTCAATCTTGCTTGCCACAAGCGCACTCAAGGTATCATTATCCCCAAATGCCGAACCTATCTCCTCGGTTGAAACACTGTCATTTTCATTTAAAATTGGAACAATTTTTAAATTCAGTAGGGTGTCTATTGAGTTTTGAAGCGCAAGGTAAGATTTGCGGTGATTAAAGGTTTCAGAAGTAAGCAATACCTGTGCAATCTTAACCTTAACAGAACTAAATGCCCTCTGGTATTCATGCATAAGCAGGGGCTGGCCAATTGCGGCACAGGCCTGCCTCTTTTTTATATCCTTAACATTTTCCTTAAGTCCAAGGCTACCCGCACCCATGCCTATTGCACCGGAAGAAACAATAATAACCTGCTTCCCCTGCGATATTATTTTTTTTACCTCCCTTGCCAGGCTTCTTAAATATACGGTATCAACCTTTGAGCCCTTGCTTAAGGTTTTGGTACCAATTTTAATAACTATTCTTTTTATGTTGGTAAAATTTCTCATTTGCAGTAATTAAAATTTCTTTGATATTTTCTTGTGGCTGAAACTTTTCTTCCCTGAGCTATAATCATCGGCAATATTTCCATTGCCAATTAATTTCCACTTATATGTAACAAGGCCTTCTAACCCCACGGGGCCCCGGGCGTGGATCTTATTTGTGCTTATCCCCACTTCTGCCCCAAGGCCATATCGGTATCCATCGGAGAAGCGGGTACTGCAATTCCAGAAAACATTACCGGAATCAACCAGCTCCATGAACTTCATGGCATTCTCTTTTTTTCCCGTAATTATGCTGTCCGTATGCTTTGAACCGTATATGTTTATATGGTCCATTGCCTCATCCATACCATTAACAACCTTAATTGACAGGATATAATCCAGGTATTCAGTTGACCAGTCATCCTCTACTGCCGGGATAACATCAATTATTTCCGCAGTCCTCTGACATCCCCTGATTTCAACATTCTTCTTATCAAGAAGAGACTTGGCCTTTGGCAGAAAATCCCGTGCAATGTCCTTATGAACCAGCAGTGTTTCAAGGGCATTACATACGGCAACATACTGACACTTTGAATCAAATGTAATTTCAGCTGCCATTGCAATATCTGCTGCATCATCGATATAAAGATGGCAGATACCGTCGGCATGTCCAAGGACAGGCACGTTTGTATTATCCATGATATACTTGACAAACTCATTGGAGCCCCTGGGGATAATAAGGTCGATATACGCGTCCAGGGACAGCATACTTTTAACATCCTCCCTGGTTTCCAGGAGCTGGACCCAGTTATCGGGAAGAAAAGTTTCAGCCACAAGAAAATATCA
>JBHPHB010000055.1:0-16517 GCA_042569985.1 Spirochaetota bacterium
TGTCCTGTATGTCATTTTTGTTATATATCTCAGAGTATTCGCCATCGGGAAGTAAAAAACGGTATCCGATTTCCCCGTCATCCAGTAAATAGATTGAAAGTTTAAGGGGAATAATCTTTTTTCCCGTCCTATAGATTACACTATCCATCTCTGGATCTATCTCAATCAAAGCACAATTTAAGTCAATATCTCTTTCTATCTTATACATTTCAACTTTTTTAGAATCATCAAGGGAAGTGGCTTTTTCATTATACTCAATCACAATGTCCACGGTGTTCTTTGCAAAAAGGTATAATCGCGTTAGATATTCTTCAAAGGAATTAGTTTCCTTTCTATAAAAAACAATCGATCCACGTTCATCTGATACGAAATAATAATGGTATTTGTTTACCAGGATAAAATATATCTGGATAATGCCTGCTTTGCTGTTTTCGGTTATTGTTTTCAGATGGTTTAATTCGGGTATTGATTGGTCAACTTTAATGTTTAACATTAAACCTTTGTTGTAAGATATGCCATAAAGCATTTGTAATTCCGCGTTAAATTGCTGTAATGTGATTATCGTTTTTCCTTTAAGCAGTTTACTGGTAAACACAAAAAACTTATTGTTAAATAAAGTAATGTATCGCTTTCTCTCATTTGTTTTCTGTCCAATGAAAAATGAATATATCTCCTCAATGACCAATTTAATCCTTTTATAAACTTTACTCGCATGAAAAGGATATGAAGAGAGTATTCTTAAAGCACTATTGAAATCCAGACCTGTAACTATGGCACCGTTTAAAATTTTTAATATAATTTGCGGTACATCATCAATACTTTTAAAGCTTTCAAACAGGGTCTCTCCCCAACTGTTGTGGTATAGGAAAATAATGTCGTCGACCTTTTTAGAATATTGAGTATATGGATTGAAAATTATATAACTGATAACAGGGAAGGCGTCTTGAATAAAATAACTATTCCGGAATTCCACTTTTTTTATGTTAAAATGCAATGATAGGTCTATAATTAATTCCATTATAAACTTTGGATCAACAGAATGCAGTCCCGATGAAATGTCTAACCGTGTAAAATTATTCTGAAAAAGTCCATTAAGGCTTATCCACACAATAATGCTGAAGAGGTTTTTTTCTTTTCTAATTATATTTTTGATTGATTGACTTCGTTCAATTGCTTTTTTATGAAGAAACCAATTTTCCTCCCCCTTATCTAATATATAATCAATAGATAGAAATTTTTCGGGTGGATAGGTTTTAAAGGTTAATGAGTTATCAATTTTGTTATCTGCAATGGTAAAATGAGAATATATTTTGTTGGTAATTCCCTTTAATGTCTCATTGTCCAGTCCATGAAATATTTTATTTGTAGTAATAAATTCTAATATTTTCTTATACTCATTGAGAATGAATCTTTTTGTTTCCATTAAAAGTTTGTTGACCGACTCAATATCCCAGTTTTCAAACCCGTCCATCTTTTCAATTTTTGATTCCGGCCAGTCCCATTCTTTGGTGTACTTTAAAACCCTTTCAATTTTTTCGGGAAAATCAGTTTCATCTTTGCTGGCTGTGAATTTTGACAGTTTGGCGTCTAGTTTTAGATAAAAACTGGTCCTCACAATTTCCGCAGTATTATTGTCCTTCTTAATTATATTATAATAATCATATACCAGCTTAAACATTATTTGATAAGCATCAAAACTTTCTTTATCCTTTTTTCCTTCGTGAATGTTACTTTTTATTAAGCTGCTGATGAAGGGGTTTTCGTCCCGGTTATGGAGATATCTTGCCAGTAGTCCCAGCTTGATTACTGACTTAAAGGGGCTGCCAAGTGATTTCAGGATTTGAAAAAGGGCAGCCATTAAAAAATCCTTCATTATTATTTCATGAATATTCCCAAGGTCTATATATATTTCACCCAATGATGTTTTATTAATTTCTTCAAGCCATTTATTATATGTTAAATCATCACATTGGACCGGTACAGCCCACCAGAAAGGTATGCCCCCGCAAATTATTATTGAGCTTCTGAGAAACTCCTCTTTTAATTGTTGACCAAGGGAGGGCCCCAGGAGGCTTTCTTCGCTTTCTCCATCGAATATATTATTTCTAACATTGGTAATTTCATTGAGAAAGAAATGCACCTCCACATTATACTCTTCAGCTATCCATTCTTCTATTTTTCTGCATTTACTTCTGAAGAGTTTAATTGATTCGTTGTCGTAATCTAATTGATTGTAGCATATCCAAAAATCAAAATCAGATTTATCGGAAAAGGCAATTGTGCCTACACTTCCCATTAATGCTATCATTTGAACAAAGGGAGTTGCATTTTTATCCTTTGTCATGGTAAGTGAAGGGTTCATTTTCCTGGCCAATTCCATGGTCATGCCAGATGCATTATAACCGGATACGCCAACGGGTATCTGGTCAGAATTAATATAACCGGGAAGCCGGGGCTGATTAATGTCAAAAAAAAGCGGGATCGATTTTATGAGGTCACTAATTTGTCCATTTGAAATTGATGAAAAAAAATAATCCAGCTTAGTTTTATTATAGTTTTCAAATTTACTGCTGTTTTTTTTGATCTGTTTTAAAATTTCTTTATCGTTATTCATTGGGGGACCGTCTGTTTTTTTCCGGTTTTTTTCTTTCAATAATATTCGAAATATAGCCGGTAAAATCCTTTAATAGGTCTACTGTAATTTGTCTCTTCAGGGGTTTCATCTGGCTATCTCTTAATAACAGGATTTTTGGCTTTAGGGGGTAAATTTTATTCAATTCTTCTACCAAGGCAATTTCGCCGGTATTGGTCCTTACCAGGTCTCCCCGGGAGATAAAGAAATTACCCCTGTTTAACATAAAGCCCGTGGCCCTGATGAAATCCCTGAAATCGGACTGTATGAAATGACTGATAGTTTTATATGGTGCATGAACCATATTTAGCATTTGCCGCAGAGCCTGCCTGCTTGTGAGGGGAATCTCTTCAGGCCTCGTGAAAATAAGGTTAATAAAAACATTGCAGATTGACATGAGCCTTACTTCTTTTGGAATATTTTCAGTATAATGGTCTGATGAAAAGCCAAAGGGATACCCCTCACCATCTGACCGTTCATGGTGGAGTAATAGTATCCGTTTTTCAAGTTCCTTCATATGAGGATTTTTCTCAATTAATTTATATCCCACGTGGGGGTGTTCTTTTATTAAATCTAACTCTTCTCCGCTCAATTTTTTCACTTTATTTACTATATCTTCCGATAAGGATGATTTGCCAATATCATGAAATAGCCCTCCCATTCCCATGGCGGAATGGATTTCACTGTTGGCATCAAGCCTTGACCCGACAAGTGCTCCAAGAATTGAAACATTCGTGGAGTGTTGATATATGTATTGATCCATGCTTTTTAACTTTGTGAAGGGAGTGAATATGGCATCATCATTTTTATTGATTTCTTCTACAATAGTATTCACCAGGTTGCGTGATTTATCAATTATCCCCTTTGGGACTCCGCTTGATGGAGAATAATTAAAAATTTCACGAACTTCTTCAAAGAGGTTTTGCGTATTCTCTACAACCTTCTGGTTAAGCTCTTCATCAATAACATTTTTATCCAGATTAAGTCCGGCTTCATTTTTATCTTCTTCTTTATTTGTCTCGGGTTGATCATAATAGAGAAATTCAATGCCGCTGTTAGATAAATGCTGTATGAGGGATTTATTTATTGGTGTATGGGCATCAAGAATTAAATTATTGTATTCATCATAAAGCGGGTGGGCATACTGGAATCCGGGTTTAAGCAATTTAACATCAACCAGGACATCCTTTAAATTTTCAGTTTCAATATTGTTATTTTTATTATCCATTAGCAACAAATTATTTAATTAAGATGAGTTTAGCGGTATAAAAAAAATCCATAATCCTGTGATGAATTATGATGATAATTAATTCCTTTTTTTTCCCAATAATACTTATTTGTCAATAAACATTATTGTACTCTTAAAATTAATTACCTGTAATATATTATTCTCAGGGTATAATAATTCGAGAAAATATAACAAGAAAAAAATAATAGTTAGTTAAATCATGTATATCAATATTTTTCAGTTGACATAGTCGCCCTTTTCTGTATGGATTCGGGAATAAAAGCTCCATGTTTGGGGAAAAAAATAACAGGAGGTAATTAAGATGACTCAAGGTTTAAAGGTTACGTTTTTACTTCATTCAATTTGTGCATTTTTATTTGGCATAGGGCTGTATTTTGTTCCGGAATTAACAGCAGGGGCATTAAACTGGACTCCCGTAGATCCAACAATGAGCCGTTTCATGGGAGCTGCCATGCTGGCAATCTCCTTTAAGTCGTTGTTGGCATACCGCGCATCAAGTTGGGAGTCTGTAAGAATTATTGTTATGTTTGAAATCTGTTATTGTATTTTAGGTGCAACAATAGGATTATATAGTGTCATTGTTGCCAAGGCACCTCTTTTCGCCTGGGCATCAATTGCTGTATGGGTTATATTCCTAATTCCTTTTTCATATTTTTACAGAAAAAGCTCTGGTTTATGATGTTGTGATAAATTGATTTAAGATTACCCTGAGTAATTCAAAAAAAGCTTTAATTATTAAATCTTCTATCTCAACCTTTTTTGTCAAATTAGCAGTCAAAAATACATGGGTGTATTTTTGCTTAGGCGGTGTAAACAAGATGTTTATCACCGCCGTTGTTATCATATTTATCACTATCAATAAAAAAAAGCCTCTTCGGCTATTGAGGAGCCTCCTTTTCTTTTGGCTACTTTTCTTTTTGAGGAAAAAAGAAAAGTAGCCAATGGATTCTTCCTTTCCAAAAGGGACAAATTACCTTCAGGGATGATGAAGAATTATAATTTTTTAGTTGATAAATATCATTTTATTATGAAACCTGTTAATTAGCATGAATGAGAAAATTACCATAACAGGCCTTCATAAGAAGTTTAACTCAAAAGTTATTCTAAACGGGGTAAACCTTTCGGTTTATGAGGGAGAGATACTATGTATTATTGGCGTAAGCGGATCGGGTAAATCCGTGTTAATGAAACATCTCATTGGAATTATTAACCCCGATGAGGGCACAATTAAAGTTGACGGTGTTGAATTCACAAATTCTGATGAAGAAACAAGAAACACGATATTGGATAAATACGGGATCCTTTTCCAGGGAGCGGCCCTTTTTGACTCCATGAACATCTTTGATAATGTTGCCTTTGGCCTGAGAAGAAAGGGTCTAGAGGAGGATGAGATAAAAAGAACCGTCCATGAAATCCTTGAAGAGGTTGGCCTCAAGGATGTTGACAGGAAAGAGCCTTCAGAAATATCAGGCGGTATGCAGAAAAGAGTGGGCCTGGCAAGGTCAATTTCAATGAGGCCGGAGATAATGCTTTACGATGAGCCAACTACCGGTGTTGACCCCATAACGGGCGGCGCTGTTAACAAGCTTATACGGCAGATGAGAGAATCCTTTGGAATTACTTCGGTTGTTGTAACCCACGATATAAAATCGGCATACAGCATTGCAGACAGGGTTGCAATGCTTTACGGGGGGCAAATAATATTTGTTGGAACACCGGAAGAGATGAGGTCCTCTGAGGATCCCTTTGTGAAACAGTTCATTGAAGGTGTGGCAAATGGCCCCATAAATGTTATTTGAAAGAGAGTGTTAGATATGATAAAACCGATATTAGAAAAAATATACCTTCCAAAAGTTAAAGCCCTGATACTTATATTTCCCATTATGGCATTTTTCTTTCAATCATGTAAATATGAACTGAACAGTTACAAGAGCAAAATAGATTTTTATAAACATTCATGGCTCAGGGGAAAGAAAATATTTATTGATGCCGGCCATGGCGGCAAGGGCAGGTCGGACCGTTTTAGAATCGGCCCCGGAGGTATTACCGAAGAGGAGATAAATTTGAAGGTTGCCCTCATTCTTGAGGACATGTTAAAAAGATGCGGCGCCAAAGTGGAGATGACCAGGAGAAGGGATGTTGATGTTTCCCTTGATGACCGGGCCCTTATGATTAGAAAGGCAAATCCCCGGCTCATGGTGAGCATCCATCATAATGGTTCCCCAAGAAGAGTAGATAAGGTTAACTATCCCATTGTCCTTATCTGGGGGAGTAAGCATGTACGTCCCGCAAGCTATGATTTTGCCGGGCTGCTTTTAAGAGAGTTCAATAAAAGGATGGATGTGAAGGGGAAAATATTATCTGATTTCTCAGTTTATAATGAAACGGGCACAAGGATATTACGAAAAACCAGGTATGTATGCCCCGGTGTGATTGGTGAATTCGGTTTTTTTTCCGATGAAAAGCAGAGCATGAGGTTGAGCAGCCATGAATATAATATAGAAGAGGCAGAGGCATATTTTAAGGCAATCTCAGAATATTTCAGAAGGGTGCCTCCCGTTCCGGAAGTTATAATTTCAAGCCCCATTGATAACAGGGGTTATTTAATTAACAGGATAAATGATGCCAGTCCGTTAATTGCCATAAGGTTTACAGGCGGGGGCAGGGGAAATGGCATCCTACTTAAAAGGTCGTTAAAAATTACCCTTGATAAGGTTAAAGTAGGTTTTCGGAAGTTATCTCATAATTTATATCAAATTAATTATGGTAAAAAACTTTATCCCGGAGGGCACAGCATCAGGTTTCAGTATAAAAGCTTAAACCACCAGGACAGCATGATATACATTTCATCATTCACTGTAAAGATAGGTAAGGGTGATTACCGCAGGCTGGTGAGAAGGGGCTTGAAACTGGTCAGGAAAAGGAGAACCGCAAAAGAGGGTTTGAGGATGCTCCTTTCTGCTTTGTCCATGGGCCTTACAGATCCCGGGGCAGATAAACTGCTATGGAAAATTGCATGGGGCTTTAAATTAATCGGGGACCATGCTAATTCCGATTATTATTTAAACAGGCTTTATTATTTTTATCCCGGCAGTTATTATTCGGGGAAGCTGAAAAAGCGGATTTATAAATACAGGGGCCACAGGTATCCCGTGGAATACCATGGCAAAAAAATAGAAATAAAATACATGGACAACATTTTAAAAACAGTTAAGGAGTAGTGTCCCCCTGGTTATTTAAATCCAGTGAACCTTAAGATCCTCGAGCAGTTGTATCCTGTTTTTTAACGACCTTGATATATATATATTGAAGTCCAGGTCGATAAGTACAACGCTTAAGTCCCCGTGTTTTTTTAAAAAACTTAATGACCTTTTCTTACCTAGTATGAAAATTACAGTTGCATAGGAATCTGAAATAATTGCATTTTTAGAAATCACCGTTACAGATGAGAAAGTTCTGGTTGGGTAACCTGTTGAGGGGTCAATTATGTGATGATATTTCCTGTTTTTGTATACGGCAAACCTCTCGTAGTCTCCGCTTGTGGCAATTGCGTCCATATCCACGAGGTCAAGTGCAAGGAGCAGGGTTTTCTTTCTTGGATGCACGAGCCCTGTTCTCCAGTTTTTTCCGGATTTTGTTCCTAAAACCTGGAGGTCTCCGCCGGCATCAACTATACCCGAAGAAATACCCATTTGTTTCATAATTTCAATGCCCCTTTTTATTGCATGGCCCTTGGCAATACCACCAAGGCCTATTTTCATGCCGGACTTGTGAAAGCTCACACTCATTTTTTCAGGAGAAAGTTTTATGTTCCTGTAATTGACCAGGGGAAGGTGCTGCAGTACACTTTTTTTTGAGGGCGGTTTAAAACTTTTCGACCTGTAATTCCATAAGTGGGATAATGAAGCAAAGGAAATATCAAAAGCCCCGCCTGATTCCTGAGATATTCTTTTTGACTGTTCAATTATGGAGAATGTTTCGGGTGTGATTGTTACAGGCATTTTATATGCATACCTGTTTACCCTGTATATGTCGCTGGATTTTTTAAATGGGCTCATGAGGCTTTCAATTCGGGCAATTTCATCAAAGACTGCTTTTGAGACGGCCCTGCTTTTTTTCGCCTCAGCACCTATGGTGAGGTTTATCATTGTCCCAATAAGGGGCTTGCTGATTTTATTAAAGGGCTCCTTTTTGCATGAGCTGAAAGCAATTGTTATTGCTATAAAAAAAGACAACAGTTTAATATTCATTTTCAATCTCCCCGAGGATCTCTGGTATTTCTTCAAAGTTTTTGGCAATCCACTTCGTTCTCCCTATCTCTTCATTGCCGGCATGTCCGAATGAACATCCTATGAAGGGTATATCATTAACCTCTGCCGCTCTCAGGTCGGAATCTCTGTCGCCAATCATAATCAGCAGGTTTTCCTTTGATACGTTTTGCTTATAGTATCTTATTATATCGCTTTTATCGGGAAATTCATGATTTACATATAGAAGGGGCCTCGAAAAATAACTGATTAACTTAAAGGTTTCCAGTATTGCCGAAACATAATCTTCATCTCCATTTGAGGCAACCAGTATTTTATACCCCCCTTTGTGGAGAGATTCAATAACCGGGGCTACACCATCAAAAAGCCTTCCGCCGCCTTTCCTGATAATCTCCACCTCGCTTTTTGTACAGTATTCACTTAACTCGAGCTTTTCAGATTGATTCAGGTTGGGGAACAGCCTGGTGAATATCTCTTCTACGGGCATACCCAGGACAGGCATAATATCTTCAATTGTGGGTATTTTGATTTTCTTTTTGTCAAAGGACTTGAGAAAGTTGATAATGCCCTTTTTGTAGGCATCAACAAGGAAATCGCCTGCATCATATAATGTGCCGTCAACATCAAATGCCAAATAAATATTTTTATTCTTATTCATTATTTAAAGATTATTTATGGCCTTTTTGTGTCAATGAAAATTCATGCTATGAAAATCCCCGGGGGTGGCGGGTTGTGAGGAACAACATATGCAAGAATTGTATTTACTGAATATTTAAGTTGCCCCTGTATTTATCAATAATGCCGGTTTTTATCTCCAGCCAATCAGGAACGCCCACGACCTTTTCTCCGTATGGTTCAATGCGCAAAAGAGTTTCCTTTTCTTCCATGATCTTCATCTCCTGTGGTATTGTGCGGTACGTTATATAACCTGTTTTGAGGGCCCCTCCTGCGAAGCCGTCAGGCGCGGTCATTCCGGTGTAATGGATGATGTATCTTATCATGTACATGTTTTTTCTGCCCAGGGTTTTCTGCCCAATGATAATCCGCCTGTCGGTGACCCTCACATAGCATTTTGGGAGGATATCAATACCTGGTCCGGCTTTGAGCTTTACACGGCATTCCTCATCATCAAAGAGCAGGTTTTCTCCTGGAAGAAGTTCCAGCTTGTCAATTGTAATGTTCTTCCATTTGCGCGAAATAATAAATAATACAATCATCAAAACGATGAACAGTGATATGAAAATTGTTCTATACATGGAATTTATCTCCTGGGATTATTATTATCCATTTTGACTTAATCTTAAATAAATTAAAAGTCTTTTTTGGGGTGAGGTATCTTGATGATACCCATAATGAATAATACAACATTAATATTGTTAATCTAAATATTTACTTGATTTTATTTATGCATGGATAATTATTTCTCTATCATATTCGGGGTATTTAGAGGAAGGGGATTGTTGAGGAATATAAGTTGAAAAGTACAATTTCAAACAGCTTATGCAGGTTTCAAATTTGTGATGAGCATCTCATAACCGATGAGCTTGTTGCAAATGCTATATCCACTGCCTTCGACGAATACAGGAGTTTTGAGTTTTTCCCCGACAGGGATATTTTTGAAAGAATTAAATTGGGGGATCCCGCAGAGATATTCAGGGAAAAATTTTTAGATATTCGAAATAACATGTTTGATAAAGCCTCCAGGGGTGACCAAACAGTAAAAAACAGGTTTTTCAGTGACACACGGCTTTCATCCATGGTAGTATATGCCCTTGCTTTCTTTCACAGGGCAATTGCGGAAGATGACTCTGCAATGATTCTTGACAGGAGAATTGTCCTCATAAAGGAACTGCCCGGTGTTCCCACGATTTATCATATTTCCAATGAATCCACCGTAATTTCTCATGTGGGCCAGGGCCCCCAGTGGACCGAGATACCAACCATATATCTTGGATTTAATATAATATCAGCATTAATTGCCGAGATGAGGAAAGGGAGCGACCAGCTTTTTAATGCCTTTAAGCTACTTCTCATGGTTGAGGAGAGGGCTATCGAGACGGGTTTTTCCCATAAGTCAGATTATCCTCCGGAAGTATCCCGCTCTCTTAATTTTCTTGTTAACGAGGTAATTAAAAATTCAAAACAGGAAATTGATGTCATTGAGGTTCCGGAGAAGAAACCGGCAAGGAAGTTTACTCATGCCAGCAGGAAGAAGATATTAAACGGGCTCAATGCAAGAGTTGCTGGCGATGAGATGAACTTTGATTACAGGGAAAACCTGAAGGCCGTCAAATCCCTGGAAAGATTTTCGCGCAGGTATAAAAAAAGTGATGACTGTGAATCGCTTAAAGAGATTACCAGGCTTCTCGTTGCCGCTTCGGGGCATGATTTACATGAAATAAGGAACAGGGCAAACTATATCATTGAGAGGATACTGGCTCCCAAGGAATTTGACGCCCCCCTTGCTGAAAAGTTTATTAACCTCAGGGTTGGAGAGACTAATAATTTTGAATTTTCCCTGCCAAAGATACGAACAAGCTACTTCCTCAGGATATACAAAAACACCGGGAACGGGGAGTTCTTTCTGGAAGGTGAGATAGATTTTGAAGAGGTTCAATTATCCTACAATGATGAAAGGGATATATATTTTTGCAGTTACAAATTTGAAGAATACGGGCATTATGATTTTACTGTTATAAGAAAAAAGAAAAAACATATTGAATGGAATAAATCCCGCGGTTCCAGCGGAAGGGTCAATGTCATGCCGGACCTGGGTGGGGAGTTAATATTAGAGATCTTTGCCGATATACACGGGCACACAAAGATTTACTGGAAGGATAACAATGAACACCCCGGACTCCTTTATAATGAAAACGGGGAAGTCATAAGGCTGGGAAATTTTTCTGATGTTACCGCACATCTTGAGGACATTAAGAAGCGTTATTCCATTACTGCAATCTATCTATTGGGCTGCCAAAAGAGGGGAGTGAACAGGCAGGATTGGGCAGCGGAAGCTTCATCTCCGTCTCCCTTTTCTCCCATGAGCTTAACCGATATTGAGCCAACCCTGGGTGGAAAAGAGGAATTTAAAAAGCTTGTTGAAAAGGCCCATGGAATTGATATAAAAATTATTGTTGATATTGTCCCCCATATTAACCGCAGCAGCGATTATCTTCCCGAAGATTTAACCGTTAAAACCTATGACTATAATGGAAACCTTGTTGTAAGGTCCTCCACGGATGGGAGGTATGGTTCCTGGAATGACGGCAAATTGCTGAACTACAGAAAGTTTGAAGTGTGGGAATGGCTTGCCAATTCAATAACATCCCTCATGGATGATTTTGATATTGACGGTATCAGGTTTGATTCGGCCCATGCTGTTCCCATCATGATGAAAAAGAATAATTTTCCCTTTGTTTTTGACAAAGCCAGGGCTCCCATGGAGATGGTGGAGGGGAATATAATAGTAAATGAAAAAGAGTACGACCATTATATAACCACGGGGTTTTATGATTCTGCCTGCCGTGACCGTATTGCCGTTCCTTTGCATTTCTTCATAATGCAGAGGGTGGAAAAAAAACTCAGGGAAAAGAATAAAAAGTTTTTCCTTAATATAGCAGAATGTTACTGGGGCCATGAGAAATATCTCACCCGTTCAGGCCTTGTCCCGTATAATTCCGCGTTATTTAAAATATGTGAAAATATAATACATGGTAAAACAGACGTGCGGGAGATTTATCATATTTATGATAATTATTTTCCTTCCACATTGCCCCGGGGAACGGAGCTGTTAGGAATACTTGGCAACCACGATGAGAGAAGGGCTCTCAATACTTTCGGCCACCGGGGGTTGCGTGCCGCAGTGGGCTTTACCGTATTTATGAGTAGTATTATTATGGATTACGAGGGAAGCGCCGAGGGTGAGGGTTGGAAGGTTTACCTTGACAATATATATGTTAACTGGAACCAGTTTGAATATGCGGCACACAGAAGCCTCGATGATTTTTACAGTGGCTGGTATAAATTTCACAGGGAAAATCCGGGCAAAAGCTATCTCGTGTGGGCAAATAATAATAATGTGGCAGCGGCATTGAAATTCACCGGGGATACCATCTGGCTGGGGGCTTTTAATTTTGCCGATTCAAATCAAAATGCTTCAATTCAATTTGATAACCCCTCCCTGCCAATTGACGATGATAAGTACTACAGGTTAACGGATGAGCTCTATTCGAATATTACAAAACAGCACGGTTATTTTAGAGGCAGTGAATTAAAGATATCCAGGGTAAACACTGTAATCTCCTATACTGAAAGGGTTAAGTTATTTAAGCTGGAAGAAATTGAGCTTGAAAAACATTACCAGGATATCCTTAAAGATTCTTTCCACCGGCTGTATGAAATTTCAGCTGTTGATACCATCTTCTCAAATTTTTCATTTTTAGAAATCTCAAAGCATTCAAAGAGCTACAAGGGATTTACTGAAAATATTATGAATAACCTTGTGCCTCATTTTTTGAAAAACAACGGCAATATCCTTGAAATCGGACTTAAAAGGGCAGTTTTTTATCTCTACAGGAATAACATTTTAAGCGGAAAAACACTGTTTAATTATTTCAAGAGAATGACAAAGGAGAGCGACGAGGTATTAAGAAAAATTGGTGAAGAATTACTTTTGCATAATGGCAGGGGGGCCATGGTATTCATGTCCGCCGAGGCAGAACCTTTCTCTAAAAGCGGGGGCCTTGCAAATGTTGTTTATGAACTGCCAAAGGAGCTGGTAAAGCTTGGTGAAGAGGTCTATGTTATTACTGGTTTTTATAAAAATGGCTCTGATGCAGTTCAGAAAAAAATGATGGAAGCCGTAAAAAAGCATAAGGTTACATATACCGGTAAAAATATTACCTTTAAAATAATGGATTGGGAATATGAAGTTGGTGTCCACTATGGAAGCGTGGACGGCATAAACTATTTTCTTCTTGACCACCATGAGTTTTTTGACGGGCTCTACTGGGGAATGACATCAAATGAAAAGCTCAGGAGAAGGGTTGCATTCTCAAGGGCATGTGCCGAAGTAATAGTTACTTTTAATTTAAGGCCCCACTATACATTTACAAATGATGCCTTTGCCGGGATTTTTAACGGCATTGTCCGCACCGACCAATTTTATATTAATAATTCCAATTTTAACAGGACAACTTTTCTGCATATAGTTCATAATGGAGGGTGGCAGTATTTTGATGCCTATAACAGGCATGAGAACGGTTTTGATCTTTTCAGTCTCTTTAATTTGCCAGCATGGAATTTTAACAGCTTTTCAGATCCTGTTTTTCCCGATAGACTGAGCTGCATGGCTACTGGCATAAGGTTTTCCGACAGGACAATAACAGTAAGCCCCTCCTACGCAAAACAGATTGAATTTGCATGTGACGGAATGGAACATATTCTTCATGATGTATTGGGGATTAGCAATGCCATTGGCAGAGATTTCAGGAAAAAGTTAAACAGGCGGTTTAAAAGTTCAGGGTTTGTTGATGAGAACTATGGGGAGCTTGTTGAGTATATTAAGGGAAAAAAGAAGCTCCATGAAAAGGTCAGGGGCAGGTACCCTGAATTGCTAAAGGGAATAAACTTCATCGATAGGATTGATGATAAAAAAAGAAAAAGCATAATTAAGCGGCTCAAAAACAAACTTATACTCCAATTCAAAAGGGGTTTGACCGTAGACCCCGACCTCATCCTCTTTGCAATGATACATCGAATATCTGAACAAAAGGGTTTTCAGCTGCTCCTTGATGCGTCGGAAGGTATATTTAAGAAGCTCGGCTTTCAGGCAATATTGGGAGGGGCAGTTTCGTCCGGTGATAAAATGGGTGAAGATATAGCCCATGGACTTTATCTCCTGGGACAGAACTATTCCAACAGGGTCAATGTTTCATTCGGTTTTCAGGAGATGACCATACCGCTGCTCTCTTCCGATTTTTTCGGTATGCCCTCAATGCATGAGCCCGGCGGTATTGCCCAGCTGGAGGCATTTGCTGCAGGGTGTCTTGTCATTGCCAGGGCAACGGGCGGATTGCGGGATACTGTAACACCAATAAGGAAAAGGGATGATTTAATAGAGGGCAATGGCTTTCTTTTCTATGATTATCATCCATGGGCATTTTATGATGCAATGGAAAGGGCCTCGGAGTTTTTCAGGGATAATAATGACGAGTTAATCCATACTGCAAGGGAAAACGCTGAAAACTCCGTATATTTCTGGGACAAACCGGCAAAAGAATATGTAAAGAAAATCTATGATATGACTGAGACTATTCGAGTGATTAAATAAACTGAATATTATGAATATTAAAATTAACATAAATTATAGTAAAATCAAAACAGCTGTTTCAATATTTATCATTATTGTATCTGCCTGTTCGGCACCTGAAAGCAAAGATAATTCTAAAATATTGAAGGTCATTA
Source organism: Spirochaetota bacterium (assembly GCA_042569985.1). Taxonomy (GTDB): domain Bacteria; phylum Spirochaetota; class UBA4802; order UBA4802; family UBA5550; genus JBHPHB01. Next base: position 14,615 of record JBHPHB010000055.1, read on the forward strand.
AATCGATTGACGGTGAACTTGTTGTTCCAAGGACAGCCAATAAAATCAGAATACTTCCCTTTGGCAGCTCTAATAAGGGTAAGGAAATTTCTGAAAAGTTATTAATCAGCATAAGAAAAAAAATAAACCTGGATGGCAGACTCTCAGTAGTGGGCAACCGGGACAGGGCAGACCTGAAACTTGACGGAAGGGTCAGGGGCTTTCAAATTCAACCATTGGAATACGGCGAGTATAACAGGCCGGTAAAACAGAGAATGAGGATAGTAGTTTCTGTAAGGCTTATTAATCTTAAGGGCGGGAAGGTCATATTTCACGACAGGCAAATACAGTCGTTCAAAACATTTTCGGATATAGTGCCGCCCATCAAAACCGAGGCAGAGGTACTTGAAAGTGTCATTGAAGACCTTGCAGAGAGGATATCACGAAAGGCCGTTACGGGGTGGTATACCGATAAGATGACAAAGTCCGAAAGGGGAAAAAAATAATGGCTGCGGCAAGGTATCCAAATTCCAGGCAATTTAAAAATGATCTGAAGGCAAAAAAGCTTGAACATGTTTATCTTTTCATGGGAGAAGAGGAGGGAGAAAAGGATAAATTCATACAGACCATCATGGACCTTGTTTTCAAGGACGAACCCCAGAGAAATAACTATATAGGCCGCTTCCATATTGAAAACGGCGAGATACTGAATGCTGCTGATTTTGCCCTTTCGCAATCCATGTTCTCCAGCAATAAGGTCTGCATCATGAGGAATATCGATTCCATTACAGGGAAGGATGACATATCTCTTTTTTTAGAACTTATCAGTGGTATTCCCACGGACAATACGCTGGTAATGACAACGACGAAAAATAAACCGCCCTCATTTATTCCTGCGGGAGAACTAAAAAAAATGAAGGTCGTCCATTTCTGGAGATATTTTGACAGTGATATATTTAATTACATTAACCTTTCCATTAGAGAGAATAAACTGGAAATTGACGACAGGGCTGTTTCACTTCTTGTTGAACTGACGGGTAAGGATATTAAAAAGATCGATGATGCCATTGAGATGCTTAAGTACTCCGGGGAAAGGGGCATCATTACTGTTGATGTAATTCATAACATTGTCTATGATGTGAAGGATGTCTCTGAGTTTGAATTTATTGACTGCCTTTTCAAAAGGGACATTAAATCACTGAAGTTATTAAAAAAGATAATTGAAGATGGGAAAAAGGAGTTACTCATTCTCAATATGATTTCAAGGCAGCTTGAAAAAATAGAAAAATATTATTTGCAGATAAAAGACGGTGTACCCCAGGACGAGGCAGTTAAAAAGTGTGGTATCTACGAAAAGAATAAAAATAGCTTTATCACCCAAACCCGCCATTTTCCATTGAAAAGAACTAAAGAGATATTCCCCTTAATTTCCAGGGCCGATTTTCAGATTAAGAGCAGCAAGTTTGGAAGTGGATTAACAGGCAACCCGATTTTTAACCTGGTAACTGATATTTTGTATGGCCAATAATGTGCTAATTTGTGTATTTATTATATTGAGATAACTGTTATTATGATAAATACAAAATTGGGAAAAATGTTAGATATTAATTTTTTTATTTTGACAAATTGTGTATTTTTTATTACATTGTCATTAATGTGTAGATTTTTACTGTATTTGTTGTAAAATACTCCACTTTATCTCGTTTTCTTCATTTAAAAAGTATAAAAAAGTAAAATCCTTAGAAATTTGATGTTATTAATTTTAAGTTTATCGGTTTTTAAACCGTATGAGCGGTATATATATATTGCAGTTATTTAAGAAACTTGGGTATTTGGATTAAAACGTTGAACATAAAGATGAGTTAATAATGAACTGACCCCCGTTGTCTAGACATTTTTCTAAAAACTTCTAGGTGGATTCTCC
>JBHPHB010000056.1:0-16437 GCA_042569985.1 Spirochaetota bacterium
GATTAAATATTGGATTGCTAATATTATATTGTCTTTCAAACTCAAATTGATTAAATATAAATTGAAAAAATATCCATCCAGACTTAAAATTGAAAAAGAAATAAGAAGATTAGAAGAAAACTTCTATAAATCTTCAGAAGAATATGTAAAAAGTATTTACACTCAAAAGATGCTTGGAAGTGGGGAAAAAATTGGAAAAGCAAAGTCCTTTTTAGAGCATGTAGATTCCAGCAGATTTAATGATGATGGCATTGACAGTTATTTATTTAATAATGCTGTTGATGTCTTAAGGATATGGTCATCTACTTTAAAATCTGCAAGAAGAACATTCCCTCTATCCCCTTGTATATTCGATTATGTAATTTTTGATGAGGCTTCACAAGTTGATTTGCCATCAGCAGCCCCAGCACTTTATCGAGCAAAAAAAGCAATTGTTGTTGGTGATCCTATGCAATTAACACATATTGCTCTGCTAACAAAGGATTTAGATAGAGCATTGGCAAAATCACACCAATTAACGGACAAAAAGGAGCTTTACCCTTCAAAAATAAGATACAGTGATGTTTCACTTTATAAATCTGCAGAAAATTCTTTAACTCATAAACCAATTATGTTAATTAATCACTATCGATCAGAAGATCAAATTATTGAATTATGTAATCAAACATTTTATAGTGGTCGTTTGAAAATAATGACAAATCTAAATCATAAACAATATCCAAACAGTTTACCATTAGGTGTTCAATGGATAATCTGTGAAGGAGAAGTTAGCAAACCTCCTTCAGGAAGCAAAATTAATAAAATTGAAGCTCAAAAAGTTGGCGATGTTTTCAAAGATGTTTTAGATAAAATATCCGGGACAGATCTCAGTGTTGGCATTGTCACCCCATACTCTCGACAACAAGACACCATATATAGAATTATTACAAGATCAACTGAACCAGAACTTCTTGAAAAACATAATGTAAAAGTTTTTACAGCCCATAAGTTTCAAGGTTCTGAAAAAGATATAATGATATTTTCTTTAGTTCTAGCATCTCGTGGAAAAGAAAATAGTGACCGATGGTACAACTTCTATCCTCAGATATTGAATGTAGCATTATCAAGAGCAAAATATCTTCTTTATATTGTCGGGGATAAAAATTTCTGCCATAGACGAGCTGGAATTTTGAAACAACTTGCTGAATCTTATGATGAAATTAAGAAAAAAGAAGAATTTGAGGAATATACTATCGGTAAGAAATTCGATACTCCAACTGAAAGATTTCTTTTCCAAAAATTACAAGAAGTCGACTTTGAATCTCATGGATATAAATTAGTACCAAAACTCGTTGTTAAAAGATACACTCTTGACTTTGCTCTTTGCGGTAATAAAAATATAAATATTGAATGTGATGGATGCCAGCATGAAATCATCGAAGGGCTTCCAGCATTAGAAGATATTGAAAGGGATGATTTTTTAGAAAATGAAGGCTGGGACGTTATGAGATTTGCAAATCATAAGATATTGTCCCAACCAGAAGTTGTAATTGATGAAATAATTCAAAATTTGTAGTCTAAATAAGCTATCAAAGTTGTAGATATTATTTTAAACAGCAAATTCTATTTAATCTGTTTATTTTTATAACCGTTAACCATATGTTTGCAGATTGAATTTAACCATTTTGATTTTTGAGCCTTGCCATATGCACCACTAGATTTTTTGAGAAATTCATTTCTTGTTTGATACTTCTTAGCTTCAGATAAACATCTTTTTTTTGACCAGTATCCAGCTGGTTTTTTCCCTTGTCCAAAAATCTTTTCAAGCCATTTATGTTTTACTGCGGCATGATATGCATCACTGTGTTTTTCTTTAAACTCTTTTTTACTCTCACACTTTTTTGCGATTTTACTGACTTTCTCAAGTGTCCAGTACCCTGCAGGTTTGCTCTTTCTAAGCATATGTTTACAAAATTCATCCATCCATCCATTTTTTCTCGATTTTCCACAAGCAGTACGGAACTTTGTTTCAAATTCTTTCCTGCTTTTACATTCTTTTGCAGCTTCCTTACATCTTGCTTTAGTCCAGTAATTCATAGGTTTAATTGGCGAAACCATATGTTCACAAATATCATCTAACCAACCATTTCTGCGTGCAGCATCACATGCACCTGCTGATCCCTTTCCAAATTTAGATCGAGTATCATAATTTAATGCTTCTTTCAAACAGTTTTCTTTATCCCATTTATATGTTGGCCCACCAAGTGCACCGAATGCACTCTTGTGATTAAGCAATGTCCAACCTTGTTTTTCGTATTTTTCACCAAGTAACCTTTCTTCCTCACCAATAATTTCACGATCCATCCATTTAGATTTTAATTTAAATTTGTATTTCACACCCGCTCTGATTTTTGCTTTAATAACTTTTTTATCTTTCAGGTGTTGTTCTTTGCGTTTTTTGGGATCACCGGTTAGTCCAACATATACCGACTTGTCGCCAAATTCAAACGCATACAATCTTCTCCTGTATGCGTTTCCAAGAATATCAAAATCCTTACTTATTTCCTGCAGCCATCCGTGTCGTTGAGCTGCCATATATGCTTTCCTATCATGCTTACGCATTTCCTTACTATTCTTATATTTTTTTGCAATTTCGATACATTTCTGTAATGTCCATTCTCCGGGCAAGGCAGATTTATTCTTTATATGTGAACAAAACTCATCAAGCCAGCCATTTTTTCTGCATTTTGTATAAGCGGTATTTGATTTTTTCCGGAATTCTGTTCTATTCTTATATTTTTTTGCTTCCTTTCTGCACTTTTGTTTAGTCCAATACCCCCAATCTTTTGTATCTTTCTTCATATGTTTGCAGGCAGAATTAATCCATTTATTCTCCAATAGCTTACCATAAACATACGGATTACTTTTTCTTAAATCATTTCTACTTGAAAACTTTTTTGCTAATTCAAAACACTTATTTTTAGTCCAGGATCCACTTTTGGCCGTTTTGTATTTCATATGTTTACAGACAATATCTAACCAACCCTCTCGATTACTTGCTTTATAAGCACTAGGTGCTTTTTGTTTAAATTCACTTCTACTATTATATTTCTTTGCTTCTTTTTTGCAGAGATCCTTTGTCCAATATCCATTCGGTTTTTTAACCCATTTCATGTGTTTGCATATGTCATCAAGCCATTTGTTTCTCAATGCAGCATCATATGCCCCACTTGATTTTTTTTGGAATTCAGACCTGATCATATATTTGCTTGCTTCTTCTTTGCAAAGTTTTTTGGTCCATCTTTTTCTTTTATTCATTACAATTATTTTAGGGTAAAGGTTCATTAAGTAATATTGACTATTCAAAAGTAGAAGGAAAATTTTGTATACCTTTCAAAAGAGTAGTCGTTATTAACATTTTTTGTAAAATTTAATTATTATTCAAGAAATAAATTTTAAATAAGAGACTACTATGTTTTATCATCCTTATAATATAAATTATGATTAAATCAAGAAAGCGAATAACCAGTTACCATTATACCATACCCCATAAAATATTACAGCAACATCACCACACATAACACCCTTCCTGATACCAAACATACAAACTACTGCTTCAGTGGCAATCTCGTTGTATTAATAATCAACATCATATATAATATTAAAGTCAGAAGAATCAGACTTCATTCGTTTTAGTCCGGGTAGTTGTAAGCTAAATTTTAATGTGATAGACTATAATGGATTAAAAGAAAGGAAAAAATGAAAAATATGTCATCTCCACTTGACATGAAAAGAGTCGATTTTTGGAATGGCTAAATTAGAATTTATTTTAGGAGCATGGTATGACTAAAAGACTGATAAACGTTAAAGAACTATCCGATTGTATTTCAATGCCTGTTTACACAATCCGTAAACTTGTACGGCAGGGCATTCTTCCGGCAATTCGCCCGACAAAAAGGAATACCCTCTTTGATGTCGAAGATGTAGTCACCGCACTCAAGAAATTTCAGACGTAAATGGAGTATTCATGTTGACAGTATTAATAATTATAGTATTCTGGGAAGTGCTAGGTCGTGTCCTTTCCCGGGAAAGGAGGGATACATATGGGTATTAAACGATCACCCAGCCAAAAGGGTGTATTACCCGGGCATGTGAAATACAAAGTCGATTACACTTTTGAAGTCCAAAAAGAAGGCAGGACTGTCGAGAAAAGGAAACGGGAAAAAATAATTGTCCCGATCTCCAAGCGAATGCGGAATGCCTTTGAGGAATGGAAAAAAGCGACGTATGAAAAAGTTGCCCGGTCTTTGGATACATCCGGTTTGTTCTTTGAAACATTTAATCTTTACCTTGAGCTGTTTACGAAAATAGAGAAGAATGAGCAGCAGTTTAAGCATGAGAAATCATGCATGAGAAGACTCTTTAAGGTTTTCTTTATGGAAAAGGGATACGGCAACATTCGCGTAAAGGATGTACGCAGAAAGCACATCGACGAGTATATCGGATGGCGAATTGTTCAAAAGAGCCGAATTGGCGACCAAACCGTCAAGCCGGCTACCGTCAACAACGAGGTTTTTATTCTATCAAGCTTTTTCTCCTGGTGCATAGAGCGAGAATACTATGACAGAATAAACCCCTGCAGCAAGAGACGGCTTAAAACGAATAATGAGCGTCACATCGATCTTTCTCCCGAACAGGTTCGGAACATGCTTGAAAAAAGCAGGGATTTTGACCGCCTCTATTCCCCTCTATTTATTGTTCTCTACACAGGACTCAGGAGAGCGGAATTGCTTGGGCTTCACTGGAGTGATGTGAACCTTGCAAAAAGGGGACAGGGATACATTCACGTTCGATCTGAAAGCGCAAAGTTCGACAAAAAGCGGAACATCCCTATAATCGATACCCTGGAAAAACATCTTCGCGGTCTCGAAAGAAAAGGGGATATGGTGGTTAATTTAAGTGAGACACAGTTAAAGAAACGGTGGTATAAACTCAGGAAGACTCTGCCCTTTGTAAACGAACTCCCGGTTGAAAAATTTACCTTTCATGATACCAGGCATGTTTTCGCCCAGTCTGCCGTAAATGCAGGAGTTGATCCCGTATTTTTAAGCAGGATACTGGGGCATTCAGATCCAAAGATTACAATAAACCGTTACGCTCAAGGCTACACTTACAGGGGTCATCAAAGGCTTAGTATAATTAATAATTACTATGACATTGAAGATGAACCTGTAGAAAAAGATACCATCGATCAATTGCCTTCTGAATTATATGATCTCAAAAAGGCAAATTGATTGTCCGAGGTTTTGAAATCTCAAGAAGCCGGCAGACCAAATTCAATGGCACGATTATGGCACGGTTTTTTTAGGTACTCTCTAAACAAATGTTTTTGCCGGCAAAAGTGGCTGTTTAGAGCCGATTTTAGAAAGACCAACGGACTACGAATCCGTAGGTCAGAGGTTCGAATCCTCTCAGACGCGAATGGGGCTCTCATCAATTTCTAAATTGACAAGAGCCCTAAAAGTTTAATATTCTTTAGATAAAAGATGCTTAATCTTTTTCATACCAATTGGCACAAACGGCTTAGGAGTTGTTTCTTTAATACTTTCTACAAGTACCTCCTCGGTAACCGTGCCGCCCTCACCTACTTTTTCGGTAATTGCAGCTATCATTGCCTCTTCAGCTTTTTTCCTGAATGGGCCGGGACTCAAGCCTGTTGCTAATTCATAAATTTCTTTAGTATTTCCTTCCCAGTTTAAATCTGCCATAAAACTCCTCTCTTTTTTTAAATATTTTTTTAATTATCAGTACTACCTGTTGGAATATATTTGTTAGAAAAATTTTAATTCCAGCAAAAGAATAAGATCTTAAATTTTAATGTTAAAATCTTATACCAACTGTGATTGCAGGTGTAAAGTTATGGTATTCCATTTCATCTTCAAAACCAATTGTATATCGCAAAGTAACTCCGATAATAAGTAAATCAGCCAAAATGAAATCATAACCAGCCATAAACTGGATTCCAACCATATTTCCACCGCTATCATCATAATTACCTTCAGAGTCTGAAAATAAGCCATATAAAAACCCTATTCCTGCCCCTCCATATAGGCCGCCGAATATATAATATCTCAGGTTAACCATAATGGGCATAAGACTGAATGAGTAACTGATAAAATCGTAATCAACTTCGTGCTGTTGCAAAACTCCAATACCCAGTCCATATTGCAAACTCTCACCAAACCAGAGCTCAAAACCCCAGCCAACACCGCCAACTGCGTCAGATCCATAAATGTCTTCAACTGCATCATTTAATTCACTGTCTGCGTAGTTGTAACCAATGAATGTGCTGATATCCATTGCTGAAACCCTTGATGAACCCAATGCAAATACTATTACCAGAACTGATACAAAAACTGTTAATTTTTTCACTAAATAAACCTCCATTTATAATAGTTATTTTTTAGAATATTATATTTATTAGGATGAATTATCTCTTTATCCTTAAACTTTGTCAATAAAAGATTTTTATTACTTCCCATAAAAGTCTCATTTTGAAATAGTACAAGCGGTAAAATGTATAAATTAAATTCCTAAAATACTAAGGAGAATTGATATGGCAGATGATGACAAGCCTTGCATTGACTTAGGTGCAGCCCAGTTTGATGAGGAAGATATCAACTTTATTTTTAACACTGCAAACAAATACTATCAGGAGGTCACGGTTACCGGGGTGGACGGTGAATGTCACTATGGGCACAAAACCGGCGATACCTTTGGGGTGACACCCAGAAATCATGACGGACTTTGCGGGTCGCTTTACAAGCTTATCAATGGCGATGTGTTGACCCCGGGTTATGGAGGAGAGGTCCCGTGGAATAAGGAAAAGGGGGTGATGACAGCCTCCTGTCCGGAGAATAACAAGGTCCGCATCGAGTTGCGCCGGATAAAGCAGGAAAAACCGATTTCGCTAAAAACACGAACAGATAGCAAAAACATGGTGGGCAAGGGATATCCGGCACTTGATAAATTCAAAATTTACCTGGAAGTGATAGGATCAGAGAAGAACGTTAGGCACAATAATTCTGCTCAAATAAAAGCTTTTCAGCAGGAATAAATGACTGATATTTAATTTTTTTTTTACTTTCGGTAGATTGTATCAAAAAACAAATACATAAACATAACAAGCGTTTATGTTCAGGTGACATAACATTTAGTGGCGATTTTTTATATTTGACTTGACGAATAACCCTTGTTCATTATTCATCCTCTTAAACCACTTTATCATGATTTCTGATAAGAACTATACAAAATTACCCTGTAATTTTGAGACTTCATGAGGGATAAACAAAAGAATCCCAAAAAAAAATAAACACTGTAGGATTATATGGAAACTAAATTATTACTAACTGCTGTCTTTGGCCCATACGGAGTAGAAAATGAGTGGGCAGATGGATTGGGCATGCAGATGGAGCTACTGAACAATCAGATTACCCGTGACCAGGGGATACATTCCCCCAGGCAGACATATTATACATTTCCGTTATATTTACTTGCCGCAAATATTTCGGTCCTCACTACTGTATTGGATTTTCCCAAATGGAATGACTTCACCAGGGAACTGAAAAAAGGAAATTACACTCACGTTGGGATTAATTTCATCGTCCCCAATGTCCTAAAGGCAAAGAGGATGGCAGAATATATTCGCGAAAACCACCCGGAAATTAAAATTATTCTGGGCGGATACGGCACCATAATTCCAGAACTCGACTTAATTGTACCACACGATGAAGCGTGCCATGGCGAAGGTGTTCGGTGGATGCAAAAATATTTTGGCGAAAAGGAATTACTGAAAAAGCCCATCGTCCATCCCGTTATTCAAAATCCCGTTTTCCAAAAGGTTTTCGGCCATAAGACGAAACCCCGGGCTGCAGTATTACTCCCGGGAGTTGGATGTAAAAACGGGTGTGAATTCTGTGTCACATCTCATCATTTCAATAAAGAATATGAACCAATCATGTCCAATGGAAAAGCCATCTATGATGCCTGTGCCAAATCACAGGCCGAAATCGGCGCAACGGGTTTTTCAATTATGGATGAAAATTTCTTGAAACAACCGCAAAACGCGATAGACCTTTTAAGGCACATGGAAGAAAATAATAAAAACTACGCCTTTGAAATATTTTCATCTGCCGAAGTAATCCAGCAGTTGGGTATCGACTTTTTAGTCAGGCTTGGCGTTAAGATGGTGTGGATAGGCGTTGAGTCTAAAACATGGGAACACAGTAAGGTTAAAGATATTGACCTCACATCGTTGATTGCAGAATTACAGAGAAAGGGTATCGTAGTAAATACTTCGGCCATTCTGTTTTTAGACCACCACGACGAAAAAGCGCTTCAGGACGATATTGACTGGGTAATCAGCTTAGGCGGTGACCTTACGCAGTTCATGAACTATACCCCATATCCGAAAACTACATTTTACCAGCGCGTTAAAAAAGCAGGTATGCTGAAAGACATAAAGGACCTCCACTGGAGGCACCATCACGGGGCAAGTGAATTACCGTGGGTACATCCCCACTTTAACGATCCCAAAACACACTTCAGTTATTTGAAGAATGCTTTCCGAAAGAAATACAAGAAACATGGTTCGGGATTGCTAAATATGGCCATTACCGCCCTTCAAGGGTATAAGACGGCAAAAGAAGATTTTCAGTATCGGCAAAAGAACGGGCTCCTCTGGAATCCGAAAACCCTTAAATATGAAAAAACCGGTGAAGCAAATCCGCCCGTTGATGAGTACTTCAAACTTCGTCTCAGGAAAATTGAGCGTGTTGCCATGGTAAGTAAGGCCATCCTGTTTACCTCAAAAATATTTTCCATCAATAGAAAAGCACGGGAAAAAGCCATTTTCGCACAGAAGTTATCCATGGAAATTTTCGGCAAGCCTTCCCTGAAAGATCAATTACGTTCATATGGATTATTCATAATCTCTTTGAAAGAATTTGCAATGTATTCATGGGCAAGGATGCGCGGCAAAGATTCAATAATTTACCAGCCTCCAAAACATAAAGTTGAATTTAACATGGAGCACCTCACTATGAAGGTTATAGTGGAGAAGCTGATTCATGAGTGGGTTAAAGCCAAAAAGCAGTTTGCCTGGGTGGAAAATCAATTCAAAAAAGTTCCTTCAATTCGTGAAATTGAGGCCTATGCAAAACAATTCAACATTAGGATTCCAAAAACACCAAGAGCTGACCTCATGGAAAAGTTCTGGAGGATGAAACCGGAAATATTGAGACAGTATTGGTTATCAGCCGGTGGGACCATATCCTAGTTCTCGTTTTTTGTTACTTTGATATTTTTAACATTTTCACGGACTATCTTTCTTGATATTTTATCAACGTCACGGTTATAGTTTCTTAAGTGACTTTTCTTTTGGTGGGCCCTGACCTTCACAAAATCAATTTTCATTTTATCAATATAACTGAAAATCTTTTCAACTAAATCCTTGTTTCGAATTAAATTGCCATTTTTTGTGAAAAACATATTGGCCAATAGTTTTTCCTTTCGATCAACTAATTTCACAACATATTGGCTGTCAGAGTTAATAATAATTTTATAACCTTCTATATTTGTATTTTCAATATACTCAAGTGCTTTAATTACTGATATTAACTCCATCCTGTTATGGGTTGTATTTAATTCTTTGCCCTCTAATAGTATTTCCTTTTCATCAAGGATTAATATTGCTGCCCAACCGCCTGTTTTATATACGGGATTGCAGCTGCCGTCAGTATAAACATTTATTATCTTCTTTAAATTACCCATTTTTAACAATAGGTAGTGAAGATTTTAAAAAAGCAAATAAAAAAATAATTTATTGGACATTTAGACCCCCTATTCTCTCATGACAGCAAATACCAGCGAGGAAGAAAATATGAATCTTGAGAAATTTCAAGAGCTTGGGTTGTCCGAATCAACTCTGAAGGAACTGCATAAAAAGGGTTTTGAAGAGCCCACGGAGATACAGGCGAAAACTATTCCCATCCTGTTAAACTCGGATATTGATATCATCGGCCAGGCCCAGACAGGCACCGGGAAAACCGCGGCCTTTGGGCTTCCGCTCATAGAAAGGATGGAAAAAAACTCAAAGTCTATCCAGGCCCTCATCCTTGTCCCCACGCGAGAGCTGGCAATACAGGTTTCCGAAGAGATCAATTCATTCAAGGGTAAGAAAAAATTTCAAATTATCCCCATTTATGGAGGGCAGTCAATGCCCGACCAACTTCGCCGGTTAAATAGAGGTGTGGACATCGTAGTGGGCACACCGGGAAGGGTTTTTGACCATATTAGAAGGAAAAGCCTGAAGCTTGACAATGTATCATATGTTGTACTTGATGAGGCTGATGAGATGCTGAATATGGGGTTCATTGATGAAGTGGAAGAAATACTGGAGCATACCAATAAGGACAGGCGCACACTTCTCTTTTCTGCCACCATGCCCGACCGGATTAAAAAAGTCGCAAAAAAATATATGCGGAATTATGAAATCATCGCGACAAAAAAAGGACAGCTCACCGTCGACCTCACCGACCAGATATACTTTGAAACAGCGCCTTCGGACAGGTTCGAATCTCTTTGCCGTATTATAGATATTGAGAGTGAGTTTTACGGTTTAATATTCTGCCGCACCAAGGTATCGGTTGATGAACTTACGAACAAACTTATTGACCGGGGATATGCAGCTGACGGAATCCACGGTGACCTCTCGCAGCATTTAAGGGAGCGTATCCTTACAAAATTCAAAAATCAAAGGATAAGGATTCTTGTTGCCACTGATGTTGCTGCCCGCGGAATCGATGTTGAAAACCTGTCACATGTGATTAATTATGCACTGCCCCAGGGCCCGGAATCATACATTCACCGCATCGGCAGGACCGGCAGGGCCGGGAAAAGGGGGATTGCGATAACCTTTATCAGCCCCGAGGAATACAGAAAACTCATGCATATAAAGAAGATCACTAAAACCGACATCCGCAAGGAGAAACTTCCCGGGGCCTCGGAAATCATTAAAATAAAAAGAACCAGGATCAAATCTGAGCTTAATGAAATAATCAATTCTGATAAACATAAGGACTATATTAAAATTGCCAAAAACATGCTCTCGGATAATGATCCCCAGGATATTATAGCTGCCATCCTTAAATACTCACTTGAGGATGAACTGAATGAGAAAAAATATAAGCATGTATCAGATGTATCCGTTGATAACAAGGGAACATCCAGGCTCTTTGTCTCTTTTGGTAAGAGTGACGGGTTAACTATCAGGGAGCTCATCAAACTAATAAAAAATGAAACAAATGTCAGTCCCGATAGAATAAGTGATGTAAAGGTGATGGATAATTTTTCCTTTCTCACCGTGCCCTTTGAGGATGCTGAAATAATTCTTAAATCCTTTAACAGCCGCAAAGGAACAAAAAAACCCCATATACAAATAGCTAAAAATCCAAAGGCCTCTCCAAAAATGGGGGACAGGAAAAAAAAGAAAAAGGGTAAAAAAACTGCGAATAGATAAAACATTGCATTCCCAACCGGCTTTGACGCTTCCATAAAACCGGCGTTCCACAAAACAATGGTGAGACCAGGTTAACGGATATCGGGCTAATAAAAAATATCATAAACGTTTTATTCTCCTTGACTTAGGCAATATTCATTCATATCTTTAATATTATTCAACACTCTAAGGATGGTATAACAATGGGAAAGAAAGATAAAGTAAGTACTAAAGATAAGAAAACACCAGCAAAAACATTAAAAGAAAAACGCCAGGAGAAAAAGGCTAAGAAAGCTAAAAAATAAATTAATAAAGAAGATTAAGACTTTCTCCGGAATGAGCTTAATCTGAAATCATTAATTATAGCAACAGCATATTCCCTGACTTTTAAAACAGCGCCATATCCTGTTAAGCCTGTAAACTTTGAAACGATATCCCTCTTTCTGCTCTCTGACAGATAGAGCTTATCCATCCTCAGGGGATTTTCGAGAATTTGATTTCTACTTTCAATGAGGCCATCGCAGAAATCAATAATATCGTGCAGAATAAAGGCCGATTCCTTTAAATAATCATTCCTATCCTTCTCAATTTCAAGCTCACTGCTTTCTTTCCTTTTAAGCAAAAAGACATGGTCTTCAATTCTTTTAGCCGGTTTATCACCCCCGGGAGAACCAAGAAAGCTCACCACATCCTCATATTGAAACAGCTGGTCCTTTATTGCTTTATCATCGGACAGTATCCACAATACGGGAAAATATATACAGGCAAAATCAACCATGGCACCGTAGAAATGAGATATCTCAAGGCCTGCTGAATTATGAAATTTTATCTCAGGATATTTTTTAATCTTTTCAGTGTTCTCTTCAATTATCCTGTCAACCTGTTCTGAAAAGGAGGTTTCATTTTTTTTCTCATCATACTTTTGCTTAACCTTTTCAAAATTAGTAATCTCCGCCAGTACAAACCCTTCCATATTCATTTTGTTTTTTCTGGCCATTTCATATCTTTCTTCAAATCCATGAAGGTCAAACCAGGTAGGCCCATACTTATCAGCATAGCCGGAATACTTTTCCCTGAGCTTTTTAATTATTTTTTCAACTTCTTTTTTTGACAGTGACATGAATCCCAATTTATTCCTATAATTTAAATTTTAACAGCCATTGTGAGTCCGTCGCCAATTGGCACTGTGCTGATACGGATCCTCTTGTCGTTTTTTAACTTTTCATTGAATTTGCGAATTGCAATGGTATCGGCTTCGTCATTCTGCTCATCAGCTGTCTTGCCGTCCCAGAATATATTGTCTATCATAATGAGGCCGCCTGACCTAATAAGTTCATAGAGCTTATCGTAATAAACTTCATAACTACCCTTATCCGCGTCAATGAAAGCAGCATCAAAGTGCCCCTGCTTACCGCTTTCAATAAGCTCATCAAGCGTAATAATGGCATCCTGAATTTTTTGTTCAATTTTGTCAGCCACTCCGGCTTTTTCAAAATAAGTTTTTGCTATTCCAGCAAATTCCATGTTTATATCGCAGGTTATAATTTTTCCGTCTTTCGGCATTGCCAGTGCCATTGCTATTGAGCTGTACCCGGTATACATTCCAATTTCAATGACCCTCTTTGCATTCATGAGGTGCATTAACTCACCCATAAATTGCCCCTGTTCAGGAGCAACCTGCATGCTTGAATCTTCACGCTTTGCAGTTACCTTCCTGAGCTCTTCCAGGGCCTCTGGTTCTCTCAGTGAAATACTGAGCATGTATTTATAGAGTTCTTCGGGCAATGCAAATGTCTTATTGGACATGTTTTTATCCTCAGGTTGTTAACAAGCTATCTAATTGTTCAATTTGGATAACACTTTATTCCCGATCCTTGAAACTCTATTTTTAAGAAAAAACAGATAAAAATACAACAGGGTAAAGGAGATCAATGACAAGAATAAAACAATTCTCATTGAGGAAAACACATGGATCTGTTTATCGGGATTGATAATGGGATTGGGATGCAGCGTTGCCGACATCCTGGGTAAAACAAAAATAAAAAAGGGAACGATAATCATTATTAAAATAAGATAGCAGGCGCATATTTTTCCCTTAAGCCTGTTATCATGAAGTGCATAGCGTAAACTAAAATAGGTTAAATATATGAGCAGGAGTATTGTGATGGATGTCTGCCGGGGATCCCAGCTCCAGTAACTGCCCCAGCTGATTTTTGCCCATATTGTCCCCGTGACAGTTGAAAGTATGGTGAATAAAAATCCTATAATGGCTGAATTATAGGCTTTTTCTTCCAGGTTAATAAACTTCTTATTTTTATCAGCCAGGTATATTATCGAAATAATACCCGATACGATATATGCAAGAACAGATACCCATGATATAGGTACATGGAAATAGACAATTTTGCTGGTATCGCCTAATCCTGCTGCAACGGGGGCCCATAAAAAAGCAAGGACTATGGCAACAGGCATGAATATAAATACTGCTTTATAGATTTTCAATGAATGTCCCCTTCCTGTAAAAAAAGAATTGGGAGGATAATGAACTATGAGGCCATTATTTTGCAAGAAATAAATGGAGATACCCATTAGGATATCTCCATTTATATTATGAGTTTTGGAGTATGTTGTCTTATTGATTAATAATTGGCATATAGTCCAAATAATACACCATAGTTCTTATCATCATTAGAACCATCAATTTTTACGGCACTTTTCAAATACTCAAAGCCCAGTTTCGCATTGAGGTTAAAGCCCTTATGGTAGTAAGTCAGTCCGGTCCTTGATGCATAATAGTCACCTGCATCATTTGCTCCATTGGCGTTCCACATTTCAAACATCTGCCATACCTGAATCTTAAGGCTTGAAATATAAAGGCCAACCTGTCCGTATCCACCTATTCCTTCGTTAGGCTTTCCATTAATATCAGTGTCTCCATCAATATCCGAAACTCCGTCCAAATCAAGTGACATGAAAGCACCTTCAACTGATAAAGCACCAAGCCCTGCCAGCGGCATTTCTGCAAAAACGTCAATTGTATAATAGTTATAGTCTGCATTCACTGTAGCATTGTCACCGGTTCCAATGTCATTCTGATAATCATAAGAAAATCCAATGGCCACAGTTTTCTTTTTGCCAAGGTAAGAAGCTTTATGGAAATATCCCTTTTCTGCATCAAAGAGATTGACTTCAATTCGAGCAGTATAACGGAGATTAATCTCATCAACTGTTTCATCAATCTGAATACCCTTGTAAATACCGGCATAGTACTTTAAATGAAGTATTTTCATAAGGTCTATATTACCATTAAGAGTCATACCTAGATCCCTTACTCCGTAAGGTGCAGAAAAATTTTGACCGGTATTATCCAAAGAGAATGTAGTAAAGATTGGCTTTGCCTTTATTCCCCACGTGAGAGTCTTGTAAGTAAGGGAAGGCCTGTCACCTGCAAGAAGAGCCGCTGAACTTGTGATATTAGTTCTGTTTGCGGGGTTCATGTGCTGACCCATTGTTAACTTTAAAAATGGAAAGGGATGAATATCAATAAGTGCATCAATCATTTGCATATTTTTGCCCGAAACCTCAGTCTGCATAAACATGTGTGCATACTTGCCGATAACTCCTTTTAATCTAAACCTTGCCCTTCTTACATAGAAATCCAGGGAATCATCAAGTTCACCATCTCTATTTTTGTCATTACTCCAATTAGCGATCATAAGGGTCTGTACCCTCATCCCCAGGTCCAGGTAAGTGTCCTCACCATCACCAATTTTTAACTTTGCTCCTGCAAAAGAATCTGTTGTGAAGAGGAATATTCCTCCAAACAATAAAATTAAAACCAGAAATCTTTTCATGTAATCCTCCTATTAGTTTTTTTAATATTTATAGTATTTATAAATACAAATTCTATACAGCACTTTTCATCTCAACCGATTGTATATAATTAATAAATTTTGGTACATCGAGAATTAACGCAACCTCTCCACCCCCAAGAATTGTGGAACCGCTAATCCAGTGGATCTTTCCGAAAAGCTTGTTTAAAGGCTTTATGACAGTCTGATATTCTCCAAGCGTTCTATCTACAATGAAGCCAACCTTTTTATTGAAATTTTCGACTATGATTAAATATTCCCTATCTGAATGCTCTCCACTTTCATTAAAAAAATCTCTCAGTTTCAAAATGGGTATCATCTCCCCTCTTAATTCGAGCAAGTTCCCGCTACAAATTCCTTTATTTTCTTCAAATGTAAGGTCAATACATTCTGAAACCATTCCAAGGGGCAGAATATATTTTGAATCTCCCACCTGAACAAGGAACCCATCGATTATGGCAAGAGTCAGGGGAAGCCTTATGATCATGGAAGTTCCCTTCCCCTCCATGCTGTGTATTTCAACTGTCCCCCTTAAAGATTCAATATTCTTTCGCACAACATCCATGCCAACACCACGGCCTGATATCTCAGTTACATTTTCCGAAGTTGAAAATCCCGGGAAAAAAATAAACTGGAAAATTTCATTGTTCGTAAGATTTTGTGCTTCTTCATCCTTAACAAGGTCCATTTTAACAGCCTTTGATAGTATTTTTTCACAATTAAGGCCATTCCCGTCATCCATTATTTCAATTACAACATTGCCTCTTTCCTGATAAGCGTTTAGTTCAATCTTACCTGTTCCAGGCTTCCCCAGTGCTATGCGTTCTTCAGGCTTACCTATGCCATGGTCTATAGAATTTCTGATAATATGAAGGATTGGATCAACTAACTTTTCAATGAGATTCTTATCCATCTCTGTTTCACCGCCCCTTAATTCCAGATTAATTTCCTTGCCTGATTCACGGCTTAAATTTCGAGCAGCCCTTTCAAACCGCTTAAAGATATCGCCAATCTGAACCATGCGCATAC